>JAFQVE010000026.1 GCA_017408185.1 Oscillospiraceae bacterium
GGTATTCCCGCTTCGACGAACGGACGGCAGCGTACAACGTGCTCACTTCCGATGTCGGTGGCGCATATTACGGCATCAACCTCGCCAATCATATCCTCAGGCTTTTCCGTAACATTTTCAATAAGCGCGGCACGTGCACAGTTGCGCGCCATTTCTATGTCGGCATATCCGCTAAAGCAGACATGCGTTACCTTTACACCTTCTATACCGAAGGTTTCCTTCGGCTGGCGGTTAAGGTATACAGGAATTATAGGATACGTCTTTCCCGTCCAGCGTTCCATTTCCGCCTTATCATATCCGTTTATAATCGCACTCCACGAAAAGGGGTGCGCATTACCTTCTGTCATGCCTAATATTCCAAGCTTTATCTGCTTGTTTCCGAAGGGAAAGGTCATAGTATCTCTCCTTTTTGGTTTTTAAATATGCTTGGAAGTCACCTGCTTAAAGCTTCCATTCCCACGGATGAATGACAAGCGGGTCTATATTCTCCGAGATCTCCAGAATTCTGTTGCTGGCTGATTCAGGCAACATACTTTCCGAGAAAAGCTCCGCATTTTCTTTTACCTGTGAGGGTGTTTCACAACCGAGAACGATTGAACCTACACCGCAGGAAGCACGAATAAACGAAAGCGCAAGACTTGCAACCGATATTTCATTTTCTTCTGCAATTTTTCTTATTTGCGCAAGCGGCTCCCCGGCTTTCTGAAGCTTTTCGGGAAGCCTTTCCGGCTCAATAAAGAACAATCCATTCAGATAAATACTACGTGCAAAAACCGTGACGCCGCAATCGGAAAGCTTCTTTACCGTTCCGTCACGAAGCTCCTTATTATCAAATAAGTTCAGTGGAATCTGAATGCAGTCAAACACATCCGTATCACACAGCCGTGAAAGCTCATTCTTGTCTGAAAATGAGACTCCGATATTGTCTGCCAGGCCTTCCTTTTTTAGCTTTACCAGTGCGTCTGTAACCGCCCTGCCGTACTTTTTTATGTATTTCTCGTTATGTAACATAAGAAAAGGAAGTCTTTCCACATTCAGTCTCTCGGCAGAGGCCTTAGCTTTCTCTGCAAGGATATCAAAAAGCTTGTTTTCATCTTCACATTCAAAATGAAACTTTGTAACGACGGTAGACCTGACCTCGCTTTTTGAAAGGTATTTACCGATAAGCTCCTCGCTGTCTCCGTAAGCCTCCGCTGTATCAAACGACGTCACACCGTACACTTGCGCTGTCTTTAATATTTCGGCAGCAGTATCCGCAGACGGTTTTCCGTCTTTGTTATTGATTCCGTAGTTCATTCCAAGCTGAACCGTGCCGAGAGTCATTTCCGAAATTCTGTATCCGTTTTTCTCAATATATCTCATGACTTCTCCTTACTTTGCACTGTACCCGCCATCAACCGGGAGACTTACGCCTGTGACATACGCCGATGCATCACTTGCAAGATATATTATTGCACCCATAATGTCCGTATCGTTTGCCATTCTTCCAAGCATTGTCTTTTTGCAATACCTCTCCACAAACGGTTCAGGCTGATGTCCGAAAAGCCCGCCGAGCTCAAGACAATTACATCTGACATTGTGTTTCCCGTAGTGTTCTGCGAGGAATTTGGTGTAGTTTGTCATTCCGCCTTTGTGGAAGAAGTAATCCCCCGGAACACCGTTGGCATACATAGAAGTGCCTTCATATAACGAATAATCAGGCCCCAGTATGCCCATATACGAACCTATGTTTATTATCGAGCCTGACCCATTTTCTGCCATGCGGTCACCGAAAGCACGCGAAATCACAAAAAGTCCCGTAGCGTTTGCTCTCATACTCATATCGAAGTTTTCCGCGGTATCGGTATATCCGTCCGTGCACCGGAGAACGGCATTATTTACGAGAATATCTACCTTGCCTTCTTTTTCGTAAATTCTGTCACAAAGTGCAAGAATACTTTCTTCGGAAAGCAAATCCACCTTTTCCGGGATAACCCGACCTCCGCATTCTGCTTCAAGCGTCTTTGCAACATCAGCGTTTTTTTCTATGCTTCGTGAAGCCATATACACGGTTGCCCCGGCAGATGCAAGAGCACGCACTATCTGCTTACCGTAAGATCCCGCTCCTCCGGTAACCACCGCTATTTTACCCGATAAGTCGAATAATTTATACGCTGTCATAGCCTTAACGAACCTCCTTTGTTTTCGGTACATTTGGCTCCTTCTGAATTTCCGATGAGAAGTTAAATGCTATTTTTGAGAAGGAGCTCTGCCATGTCCATGCTTTTTGCAGAGTCTGCAATTGTACACAGCGGAGTTTTGTTGTTCAGGATGCAGTCGATAAAGTCAATATCTTCACTTTTGTAACCGTAGTACTGATGATATGCATCGCCACCGGCAATTTCCTTGCCATCGAGATATTCAATGTTATATTTACCCACACCTGCGGCAGCTGCGGAATAAAGAGCTACACCATCGTTGTATATTATTCTCGCATCACATGTCGGTGTCGCAAAACCAAGGTTGATAAATGCACTTGCACCGCTTCCGTGGATTTCAAGGTCGTGAACTCTTCCGCTTGCCTGATAGTTTGCACGCAATGTACCTACGATTCCGTTTTCAAAGCGGAAAACGCTGTTCCACGCATTGTCAACAGGAGAGTTGAAACGACCGATGACGGTTGAAGCAGCAACAGGTTCAGACTGCGCAACATAGCGAGCAAGATCCAAAGCATGGATTATGTCGCTGTTAAATGCGGAACCATAGAACCAGCAGGATGATATGTTAGCATATTTCATAAAGCGGCTGTCAATCTGGACGATTTCTCCGACTGCACGAACCTTTTTAAGAACCTCTTGTACAAGAGGAATGTGGCGGCGGTTCATTGCCACTGCCGCAATTTTATTGTTTCTTTCTGCGCATCTGGCAAGAGAATGCGCCTGGTATGAATCAAGGCCTGACGGTTTTTCCATCATTACGTTATTTCCTGCTTCAAGGCAGTCATATGCAACACGCATTGTGCAGTCCGGGTTTACGAGAACAAAAATTCCGTCAAGATCCTTTTCGTTTTTCAGCAAATCATAATGTACACCGTACACATGAGGAATGTTATACTTTTCGGCCATTTTTTCTGCTTTTTCAATCTGTGCATCTGCAATTGCAATAATTTCGCAGTTGTCGAGCTCAGCAAGACTCGGCAGATGAACACTTTGGGCGATGCCGCCCGCACCTATAAGAGCAACCTTTGCTTTTTTCATAATTAATCTTCCTTTCAAGCTGTTTTTTCTTAATGATATCACTCTTTTTGTGCAATGTATTTAGAAAAAATTCTGTATAACGCACCGTATTTGTACAAAATTCTGTTTGTATATTGAATTGCTTGCGATTTTGTTTTATAATAACTATGTGAGGTGTTGAAAAATATGGATATACATGTGTTTTTTATCGCTGACCATACGGCAGACAATGTAGTCGCCCACGCACATAAATTTTTTCAGTTTATGTACTGTAAATCCGGCAAGGGCATCATAACTCTCTCGGGAAAAGCGTATGCTACAGAAAGAGGGAATGTGTATCTTGCCGCACCGGGAGTGTCACACTCCATCGAAACCATTGAGCGCCTTGAATTGATTGAGTTCAAATTTTATGCTTACGGCAAATTTGCGGATAGGTTAAAAGAGCTTCCAGCAGTGTTTTCGATATCGGAAAATCCCTTTGTTACAGAGCTACTTTTCCGAAATGTAAAGGAAGGCTTTGCCAAAAAGGAGTTTTTTAATTCTGCCGTCGATGCAGGGATGCTTTCGTTCTTTATGAATCTTTCCGGAAATTTGCTTAAAAGAATTGAAAAACATTCTGCGCCGGCTTCAAATTATGTCCATCTCGATGCCGAGGAGAAACAAACCCGCGACATTGACATAATAATACTTAAACTCCGTGACTATATAGAAAAACATTTTGCCGAGAAAATAACGCTTGATGATCTTGCAAACGAAGTACACTTTAATAAGACATATTTTGTGAAACGATTTCAGGTTTTTTGGGGAATGCCGCCGATGAAGTATGTGAATAATGTACGGCTTGAAAAGGTAGAAAAGCTTTTGGTTTCTTCGGATGATTCCATAAAAGATATTGCCGAAAAGACTGGGTTTAGCAGCATTCATTATTTAAGCAGAAAATTCAAAGAGCGGTATGGTGTGGCACCAAGTGAATACCGAACACAACAAAAGAAACGCAGTAAATGAATAAATTTCTTCTCAAAATCAGCCAAATAAACATCCACCCTGTGAGGTATAAACCTCACAGGGTGGATCATCGTTATTGCAGAAAATTTCTCACACTGTCATACGGGCTACTTCTGTTCTTCCGGTTTTGCGGAGGTTTTTACAACAGCGGATTTAAACTGCTTTCTTGATTCACGGGTTTCATTGAGCGCCTGCTCAATAACGGTTTCAAGACGGCGCAAGGTATCCTCGGCGTAGTCATTTGACGCACGGCGAAGCTCCTTTGCCTTGCTTTCTGCAATGGACATAATCTCATTAGCCTTCTGGCGCGAGGTTATAACTATTTCATCCTCTGCAACCATATGGCGTGCGCGGTCCTCTGCCGCACTTTTGATTGCTTCTGCCTCTTTTTTTGCCTGTGCAAGGATTTCATTTCTGTTTTCGACGATCGCGCGCGCCTGCTCTAAATCCTTAGGCAGATTTGCGCGGATTTCATCAATAAGGTCAAGAAGCTTTTCACGCTCGATAAGGCATTTTTCGGCACCGAAGGGCAACGCCCATGCATCGGACACCATTTCATACAGCATATTTACCAATTCATCAATTCCGCTTGCCATTTACACTACCATTCCTTTCCTCTGAGGCACTGCCTCTATTCTCCCCTTAAGAGCCTTTTTGTTACATCGTCTAAAATTGTTTCAGGTACAAACGGTGAAATATCTCCGCCAAGCGAGCAGATTTCTTTCACGACGCTTGATGATAAATACAAATTTTCCTCCGAAGTCGGCAAAAACAAGGTTTCAAGCTTTGGGTTGATTTTGCGGTTTATAAGCGCCATCTGAAATTCGCTTTCAAAGTCGCTTACAGCGCGAAGCCCCTTAATAAGGACACAATCTCCCACAGACTTTACCCATTCTGCCAGAAGAGCATCGGATGCCGTGATTTCAACATTCGGAAAAGCCGCTGTCACACGCTTTAAAAAACCGCAGCGTTCTTCAAGGGTGAACGTAGGCCGTTTCTTAGCATTTACCATAGCCACAACTATTACTTTATCGAATATTGATGCCGCTCTTTCAATAATATCAAGATGTCCTTTTGTAACCGGGTCAAAGCTTCCGGGATAAACTGCGATTTTCATTGACTTCGCCTCAAATTTCTGATTTACGGATAACCGTAAGCTTAATACGTCCGTACTTGTATTCACGATACGAATACTTATCCGAATCTGCCTTCAGAACCTCCGAAGAAGAATCTGTTTCACATACTATTATACCATAATCTGACAATATGTCAAATGAATATATTGTTTCAAGTGCTTTTTCGAGCAAATTACTGTTATACGGCGGGTCTAAAAATATCACATCGTATTTTGCGTTTTTGGTCAAAACCTCGGCAAAATCGCCGCGGTGTATGCTTATCAGATCAGCAAAATCACAACGCTTTATATTTTCTTTGATTATATCTGCAGCGCGCTTTGAATTTTCCACCGCAACAGCGCTTTTGGCGCCGCGACTTATTGCCTCTATCGCAAGCTGACCGCTTCCTGAGAACAAATCAAGAACGCGCGCATTCTCTATATCAAATTGAATTATATTGAATATGGATTCCTTCACTTTATCTGTTGTTGGGCGTGTTTCTTCCCCTTCAAGAGCCTTAAGCACGCGACCGCGCGCAATTCCCGAAATTACTCTCATTCTTTTTCCTCCCTGTCAAAATAGTTTCTTATCTCTTCCGCAGACGATTTAGGAACAGCCTTACACAACTCTTCATATGATGCCGACTTTATTGCCGGAATATTTTTGAAGGTTTCAAGAAGCTTTACTGCTCTTGCCTTTCCCACACCCGGAATTTTCGTAAGCTCGCTTTCCGTCATACTGCGTGCGCGAAGCTTTCTGTGATACTCAATTGAGTATCTGTGAACCTCCTCCTGTACGGCGGTCACGAAACGAAATACGGCGGGATGTGCCGATATGCCTATTTCATTTCCGCTTACATCAACAATCGCGCGGGTGCTGTGTTTATCGTTTTTTACCATACCGAACAACGGTACATCAATACCGAGTTCACAAAGAAGCGGCGCAACGGCGTTGATCTGGGTTATACCGCCGTCGAGGAGAATGAGATCCGGCTTGTTTTTAAACTTCTCATCTCCGTCTTTGTATCGCATAAAGCGGCGGGATATCACCTCACGCATTGCCTGCGGATCATCCTGACCGGTAAGCGTTTTTATCTTAAATCTTCGGTACTCACGCCGAAGCGGAGAACCGTTTTTGAAAACAACCATGCCGGCAACCATATCGGAGCCCGAGATGTTTGATATGTCGTATGATTCAATCCTCTCCGGAAGTGAATCAAGCGCAAGAATTTTCTTGAGATCCTCAAGAACACGGATTTCACGCTCCTCGCGGTTTATTGCCGCAAGAGCTTTCTCCCGTGCGTTCTGCTCTGCCATTTCCACAGATTTAAGTTTTTCACCGCGCTTTGGTGTATATACGTAAACACGTTTCCCTGAAAGTGATGTCAGCCATTCTTCAAGAGTTTCCGGTGATGATACTTCATACTGAAGATATATCTCGCGCGGGAAGCTTGTTCTTCCGGAATAATACCGTACGACAAACTCCTCCAAAAGCTCGGACATTTCGCCGTATACCGGCGTTTCCGTCATTCTCGTTTCGCTTTCGAGGAGAGAACCGTCGATATAGTGAAGAACCGAAAATGCAGTCTTGCTCTCCCCTGTGTAAAGCGCAAACACGTCTGTGTCAGACATCATGCTTGAAATGATTTTCTGCTTTGTTCCAAGTGTGGAAATTGCACGGATTTCATCGCGCAGCTTTCCCGCAAGCTCAAACTCAAGCTTTTCGGCGTGGACAAGCATTTTTTCTTCAAGAAGCTTTATAACCTCATCGGTTTTTCCGGAGAGAATCATACACGCCCGCTCGATGCGTTCGCGATATTCTTCTGCCGTCAGCTTTCCCGCGCATGGAGCATCACATCTTCCTATATGGCTGTTGAGACACGGTCTGCCCTTTCCGATATCGGCGGGAAAACGGCGGTTGCATGTCGGCAGACGCAAAAGCGCGCTTACCGTCTCTATCGCACGGCGGGATTCGTTCCTGCCGCCATATGGACCAAAGTAACGCGCACCGTCCTCGCGAGGCTTTGATACAATTGAAAAGCGCGGATATTCATCATTTGACAAGCGTACAGACGGATATCCCTTATCATCCTTTAAAAGGATATTATATCTTGGCATATGACGCTTTATCAGAGAATTTTCGAGAACGAGAGCTTCAAACTCCGTATCCGTTATTATATAGTCAAAATCGCGCACTTGTGACACCATAAGGCGCGTTTTTGAATTATGCGAGGAATTTTGCCGGAAATACGAATTAACACGGTTATACAGCTTTTTAGCCTTTCCGACATAGATAACCTCGCCCTTTTTATCAAGCATTATATATACGCCCGGCTTTTGCGGTAGACGAAGCGCCTTTTCCTTTGGAGTCATTCTTTTTCACCTGCCTATAAGAACCCCACCCAACAACGCAATCTAAAATTGCTGTTGGGTACCCGAGAACCTTGTTGTGTTCCGCAATAACAGTATAGACGGCAACAGTATTGCCGTCTATATAGGATAATGTTAAAATTTACGGTTGATATTACATCTGATCGGAGAAATTGCTCCCGACAAGCTCACAAAGCGCGAGGAGAGCCTCATCCTCATCAACGCCGTCAGCAATGATGTTAACCTTGGTACCCTTTACGATACCGAGAGAAAGAACACCAAGCAGGCTTTTCGCATTTACGCGACGTTCCTCACGTTCAACCTGTATGCTGCATTTAAATTCATTTGCCTTCTGGATGAAAAATGTCGCCGGACGGGCACGAAGTCCGATCTGGTTGTTAATAACTACTTCTTTAGAACACATTTAGAGCGTCTCCTCACAATCATTTTTACAAATTTTATCAGTCTATATATATAATAACAAATTACCTGTACATAAGTCAATATTTTTTTATGCATACAACGCACAAAATTTTGAATGTTTTTCCGCCGATTATTGTATTAAGTTCTCAGTTCGGCGATGGTAACACCGTCTTCTCCCTCTCCGTAAACACCCAAACGGAAAGATTTTATGTGCGGATGGGTGCGGAGATACGCGTGAACGGACTTGCGCAAAACACCTGTTCCCTTCCCGTGAATAATGGTAACTGTGTTAAGCTTTGCCAGAAACGCGGTATCGAGATACGAGCTTAAAACGTATTCCGCTTCGTCTGAGGCAAGCCCCCGAAGATCAACCTCCGGCTTTACTGAAATATTGCGAAGCTCTGCCTTTTTCTTCGCTATAAAACGGTTTACGGTTTTTTCTCCCGTTTCTTCGACAAGCGAGACTTCATCCGGCTTTGCGCTAACCTTCATTATCCCCGCCTGCACAGTGAGAATTCCGGTTTTTTCCGCTATACCCACAACCGTACCTTGAAGACCCAACTCTACCAGTTCCACGGTGTCTCCCTCACGGAGTTTTCGCGGAAGCGGTTTTGGCGTAGGACGGGCTTTTGCACGGATTACATTTTTCTCCGCTTCGTTAAGTCCGCGGGAGAGCTCGCTCCTTGCTTCATTAATGAGATTGCGATCTGCTTTTTTCTTTTCAAGCTTCCGTATCTCCTTGATTTCATCAAGTGCACGGTCTGCCGCCTCGCGCGCATCGGAAAGAATTTTTTCCGCATCTGCACGTGCCTTTTCTATCACGCTGACCTTGCGTTTCTCAAGCTCTTCCTCAAACTGCTCACTCTTCTTCTTTTTGCTTTCCGCATCCAAGCGAAGCCTGTTTGCCTCGGAAAGCTCGGTGTCAAGAGCCTTTTGCTTCGCCTCAAGCTGTGATAATATCTCGTCAAAGCGTTTATCTTCTCGCTCGACAAGTCTTTCCGCTCCTTTTATTATATTCATCGGAAGCCCCAAACGCTCCGATATTGCAAAAGCATTACTCTTTCCCGGAATACCGATAAGCAATCGGTAAGTGGGCTTTAGTGTCGTAACATCAAATTCACAGCTTGCGTTTTCAACGCGTTCTGTAATAAGCGCAAAGCTTTTAAGTTCTGCATAGTGCGTTGTCGCAACGGTTTTTGCACCAAGCGCACGTATATACTCAATAATCGAAACTGCCAGTGCCGCACCTTCAACAGGGTCGGTGCCCGCTCCAAGCTCATCAACAAGAACAAGGGAGCTGTCATCGGCTTCCGATATTATCTCAACAATATTTTTCATATGCGATGAAAACGTCGAGAGAGACTGTTCTATGCTCTGCTCATCTCCGATATCGGCAAATATCTTGGAGAATACGGAAATTTCGCTTCCGTAGTCAGATGGAATATGCAGACCGCACTCTGCCATAAGAGTGAGAAGGCCTACGGTTTTGAGCGATACGGTTTTACCTCCGGTGTTCGGACCTGTAATAACGAGAGTGTCAAACTCGCGCCCGAGGCGAATGGAAATCGGGACGGTTTTGTTCTTATCAAGCAAAGGATGGCGGGCATTCTTCAAGTCAACTATGCCTTTATCGTTTACCGCCGGTGCCTCTGCGTTCTGCGCATATGAAAGCTTTCCCATCGCGAAAATCAAATCAAGCCGCGAGAGAATTTCAAAATTCGTTTCAATGCCCGCGGAAAATTCGGCGACCTCAGAAGAAAGCGCGGCAAGAATGCGCTCTATCTCTTTCTTTTCCTCTGCCTCAAGCTCGCGCAATGCGTTATTAAGCTCAACAACCTGTATAGGCTCGATAAATACGGTTGCGCCCGTTGAAGAAACATCGTGCACAAGGCCTTTTATTTCACCTTTATACTCACTTTTAACCGGAACAACAAATCTCCCCGAGCGCTGTGTGATGATATTCTCCTGAAGATGCTTTGCGTGAGCGGGAGAAGAAATGATATGTGCGAGCACCTCGCGCACCTTTTCGCCGCTGCGACGTATACGTCTGCGTATTGCCAGAAGCTCTCCGGACGCACCGTCTGCAATTTCCTCAGGGCTGATAATCGCCGAGCGGATTTTATCTTCAAGCGCACGATTTATCATAAGAGCTGCAAACATCCCGTCAAGAGACGTCCTTTCGCTCTTTCTGTCATCCTCAAGATAACCCTGCACACCGCGTGCGGTGCGCAAAAGCTCTGCCACATGCAGAAGCTCTCCCGCATTGAGAGAACCGCCACGCTCTGCACGCCGGACACTTGCCGATAGGTTGCGCACTCCGGAAAACGGCGGAGCACCTTTTATTCCCAGAAGGCGACGGGCATCGCTCGTCTTATCAAGCGAGGCGCGAACCTCTGACGCATCGGTTTTGGGAGAAAGACTGCGCGCAAGCTCCTTGGCGCTGTCGCTTACAGCATAGTCAGCAAGAAGCTCAAGCACACGTGCAAGCTCAAGCGTATTCTGTGATTTTTGGTATAAACTATCCATAAAAACTCCAAACAAGTATTATATTAAACCTTTATAGAATGTATTTGTTTTAAACTTCCTGTCAAAATGCACACTGAGATATTCATCACACACATCAGCAAGAAGCTTCATCGAAGAATCATTTATCGTAAACGAGAAAATCCGTTTTATATCTTCATTTAAAATAAACCGCATTGCATCAACAACGCTTGCGTCTATCCGTTTGAGAAATCCGCCGTTGCAGGCAGAACACAAAACAGTTCCGTTTTCAACATCGAAATAAGCAAGATCATCAACGCTTCCGCATATTCCGCATCCCAGAACATTCGGAGTATACCCGGAAAGAGATGCAACTTTGAGTTCAAACACTGCTTTTATCTTTTCATGCGGAATGTCGGTTTTCGCAAGCGCATAAAGAGAATTAAGCCCTAACCGCAAAAGCTCAGGATCTATGCTTTCCTCGTCTGATGCAAGCTCAAGCACCTCTGCAAAATATGAGCCGAGCGCAAGCTTGACGATATCATTGCGAATACCGTAAAACATTTCCAGCGGCTCTGCTTCATTTAGCGTGTATCGTCCGCCGCTTTCATAAAGAGTGAGCTCGGAATACGTAAGAAGCTGAATTGCTGCCGAAACACGGCTTCCTTTTCTTTTCGCTCCGCGGGCAAGCACCGAAAGCTTGCCGCCGCACTCGGTAAGCACACTCAGCATAACATCTGATTCTTTATACGGAGTTTCTCTCAGAACGAGCCCTTTATCTACCACCTGCAAAGCCTTCACCACCTGTAAAGCAGATGTACTTCACTTATATCTCGTAACCGAAATTTTTTATCAGAACATCATTATCGCGCCAGTTTTCCTTGACCTTTACCCACGTCTCAAGATAAACCTTTGTTCCCATAAATCTTTCGATATCGCATCTTGCACGCTCACCTATCTTTTTAAGCATTGCACCGCGCTTGCCGATTATTATCCCCTTATGGCTTTCACGTTCACAGTATATGGTTGCCACGACATCGATTATTCCGTTGTCACGCTCGGTAAAACGCGTTATCTCAACAGCAGTTCCGTGAGGAATTTCATGATTGAGAAGGCGAAGCAGCTTCTCGCGGATTATCTCTGCAACCATCTGTTTTTCAGGTTGATCCGAAACCATATCCTCCGGGAAAAGAGCATCCCCCTCCGGGATAAATTTATCAAGCTCATCATATATTAAATCAAGCCCATCACCTTTGAATGCAGAAACAGGAATTATGGCGTCAAACTCATACTTTGCACTATACGCTTCAATAACGGGAATAATATCCGCCTTTTCTACAGTGTCAATTTTGTTTATAAGAAGGATTGCCGGTACCTTACTCCGGCTTATTCTTGTGATAATTTCTTCCTCAGCGATACCGATTTTGGCAATGGGCGCAACCATCATAATGACAGCATCAACATCGCTCATTGCATCCCCTGCGACTTTTACCATATATTCGCCGAGATGACTCTTCGGTGTGTGAATTCCGGGTGTATCCATAAAAACATACTGTGTGTTATTTCGGTTAATAATTCCGCATATACGGTTTCGCGTTGTTTGCGGCTTATCCGAAACTATCGCGATTTTCTCGCCCGCAAGGGCGTTTATAAGTGTTGATTTCCCGACATTCGGCCTGCCCACTATGGCAACCATTCCCGATTTTTTTATATCCATTTCATTCTCCTTCACAGCATCTGTTAAGTTTTACTGCTTTACGCGCAGCGAGAGCATATACGTCGGTATACACCACAGAAGAAGGTAAATAAATACAGTCTGAGGTGTTACCAGAACGGGTTTCTGAATAAACATAAGATAGAACATCAAAAGCATGCCGATAATTGCGCATGACGCCGTCAGAAAAATATTTCTGATAGTTGCTCTGCGAAGCTTTTTGGCAGACAACACCGCCGAAGATAACGGATAAAGACCTCCGCGTGTGATGAGCGCCGCCGTATCACTTGATATAAACTGCTCTTTTTCAGACAAATCAAGACGCTGTTCGATTTCCGGATATTCAAGCGTTCCGTCACGTAAGCCAAATGTCTGCTCAACCATCATCGGAAGCATATTAAAATCACGAACCGCAAGAACAACAGGAACCTTCCTTTTCACAAGCATATGCAAAGCTCGCTCCACATCGGCATTGCCTTTATAATTTATATTGAACACACCTGCCGGTGTTTTGTTAATTGCAATAAAGACGGCATTTTTCGCGCCTGTTCCCGAACCTAAACGAACGCCGGATCGAAGCATAAAGCCCGCGCTTCCGACAAGCACGTTATCGCCCGAAATTTCAGCCTCTATACCGCCCGACTCACGGTAGCGCAGATTAGTAACCTTTGTCGCTGTGCCATAACGGCTTTTTAAAAGGTCGGAAAAAACATCACAAAGCCCGCATCCCGTCTCCGCAATAACGCTGGCAGCATAGCATACGGTCTGTTCAAGAGAGTACTTGCCGAGAATTTTGAGTCCATGGAGAGCAACGGTTCCTTTTGGAAAAATATCATCATCACAGACAACAAGGTTTGCTTTCTTCGCAAGATTGCTTGCAGAAAACCATCCCGATATTGCCGCACCGATGGATGAAAGATTCTTTGCCGTAACTGAAAACGGAAATGAGAACGAAAGCATTGTAAAAAACGGAGTAGAAACCGAAGATATTCCGGCAAGAGCCCAGAAAAAGTTTTTGGCATTTCCCGTGCCGACAGATGAAACAAATGCAAACACGATAGAGGAAACAATAACAACAGGAGATAAGAATCTCCAGAATGTACAGGATGCATCTTTATCACTTATATGAGCTACAAATGACTTTGTGTCCTCGGTTGTCTGCTTGATTATATGCATTTCTCCGAAAATATTTTCAACGCGAACTGCACCCGGTCGCTTTGCAGCTTTCACGGTTTTCCCTACTCTGCACAAAGCGCGGGCATTTATCCATTTTCCGTATATCGCAAAGAACAGCCCGACAACCGTTATGCAGCTGTACGGAAGCCATCCGCCCCAACGGGGTGCCGCCATAATGGATATAACGTGAGCAAGAGATGCGAAAGAAGAAAACATAATTGCGGACTCTGCATCCGGCTTCAATTTGAAAATCCGTGCCATACCACGTGAGAGAACGTCAACGGACAAAAGCATCGCGCATATCTGAAAAAATGCAGTAAGGAACAGATACCGGAACGGATGCTTCATATACGATAGGATACCCGGAAGGAACCAGCCGAGCGGCTCGGAAAACGCAAGATAACACGAAAGAACGCTCAGAATGAGAAGAACAACGGAACGCAGTCCCAAAAGCTTTGAAAGCTTGGTGTTTTCCTTTATTATTTCTTCAACCGAACGAGTTTCAAGCTCTTCTTCTTTGTTTTTATCCTCAAACAGCTCGCTTCTGGTAAACGTATCGAACGTTTCGGCAAAGGTGGCTGACGAACGCTTTTTCTTCTTTGATGGCTTTTCCGATGTGTTTTCAAGCGACATATCACCGTAAACGCCGTTTTCCCACGGACGAACTACGGTATCAATCATCTTTGGTCTGCCTTTCTGCGCCGTCAGAATTTCTTTTTCAGCCTGTGCCTCCAGTTCTTTCTCAATTTCCTTCCAATCCTTGCTGTCAAAGGAAATCTGCCCTTCTGCCTGAATCATCTTTCGCAGACTTCTTTTATTTTGCTTTACCAGCTTTTCTTCCTGAGTTTTGGCAGCTTCAAGCGGTCTTTTGGGTCCATCGGAAAACTCGGAGAGAATTTCATCTACACTAAAGGTGTCGTCACCGTATATGTTTTCTGCATTTATTTCATCAAGAATATCCTGAACTGACAGTTCAGAGACTGTTTCATCAAATTTCATTTTATCTTCCATCGGCACAACACCTCCCTTAAGTTATAATGTCTTTTATTTTTCAAGCCTTTGCCTTACAGTTTCGAAAAGAACTACCGCCGCTGCAGCGGATGCATTTAATGACTGCGTTTTTCCGAGCATAGGAATATTCATCACAACATCACAGCACTCGGTAACAAGACGTCCCATACCATCCCCCTCGGATCCGATAACAATCACCGCAGGACCGCGAAGGTCAGTTTTGTATATATCCGCAGCAGCACCGAGCCCGGTGCCGTAAACCCAAAGTCCGCGCTTTTTAAGCTCGCTGAGCGTAGTCGGGATATTTGACACTCGAGCAACCGGAATATGCTCAAGCGCACCGGAGGAAACTTTAGCAACAACAGCCGTAAGCCCTGCATTTCTTCGCTTTGGGATAATAACGCCATGCGCCCCTGCCGCCTCTGCACTTCTTATTATTGCGCCGAGATTATGCGGGTCGGAAATTTCATCGCAGACAACAATCAGCGGAGGTCTTCCTGTTCTTTCAGCATGCTTTAAAATATCCTCTACCGTGCTGTACTCATGCGCAGCCGCAAAAGCCATAACGCCCTGATGCGCGCCGCTGCGACTTAATGAATCAAGCTTTCTTCTGTCACATTTGCTAACAACAACGCCTGCTTGTTTTGCAGCAGCAAGGATGTGACTTATATTTTTATCCCCTTCGGAATAAAGTATTTTATCTACCGCTCTTCCCGTACGCAATGCTTCAAAGACGGAATTACGGCCTTCGATTATGTAGTTATCCGAATCCTCAAGCTTTTTAAATTTATTATTATTCATACTCTCTCCCTGATTTAATAAATAATACTCTATAATAGTATACCACGAAATATGTTGAATTTAAATACCCAAAAACACTTTTTTTGAAAATTTAAGGAGGTTTTTTATTTGAGAAAGAAAAACATTACCGGGTTTATCTCTTTTTTTCTCCTTTTCATCTTTGCCGGAGTTATCGTAAAGCACCCGTCCGAGGTCTCGGAGTCCGTGAAGGACGCACTTTTTCTTTGCGCCGATTCCGTTATCCCTTCACTGTTTCCGTTTTTTATAATCTCTAATCTCCTGATTTCGCTTGACATCGGTTCTTTCTGCGGAAAGCATCTGCATAAGATATCAAGACCGCTGTTTGGAATACCGGCTTCACTTTCTCCCGCTCTGGCACTCGGACTTATCGGCGGATATCCCATAGGGGCGATAACGTGTGTAGAAACGTATTCGAAAGGACTTTGCACTAAAGACGATGCGGAGCGGGCACTTGCCTTTTGCAACAACTGCGGACCTGCATTTATTCTCGGCGCAATCGGAAACGGCGTCTTCTCATCCGGAAAAGCAGGAACAGCTCTGCTTATAATACATATTTTATCAGCACTTTCCCTCGGATCGTTTTTCCGCTTTTTTCATCCGCTTCCAAAGACAGAAGCGGTTTTTAAGCAAAGCCTTTCACGCAAAACTACAGGCGTCGCAACGGCTCTTACTTCTGCCGTTGCAAAAGCTCTTTCTTCCTCTCTTTCAATAAGCGCGTATATCGTGCTTTTTTCAGCTCTGGTAAGGATGATGACGATACTCGGCATATTCCCTTTTATCGGAGCTTTAACAGAGAAGCTTTTCGGATGCAGACGAGAAATCGTAACGGCTTTCATCTCCGGCATTTTTGAAATGACGGTGGGGTCGTTTTCCATTTCCCGTTGCACATCTCCTTCAACTGCCTTCGTTCTGATTTCTTTTCTTCTCGGCTGGGGCGGCCTTTCCGTGCACGCACAAGCACTCAGCTTTATTTCCGACACAGATTTAAGTGTAAAAAGCTACTTTTACGGAAAACTTATGCACGGGTTGCTTTCAGGTCTTTTAGCGTACATATATACTCTATTCTCGAACATATCCACTATTTCGGTGTTTTCTGATTATTCCGATACATACAGTGAAGTGTTCCCGCGCGGTGTGATTCTGATAATTTTATGTTTATTTTACTTTTTTTGCAAAAAAGGGTGGAAAAAAATCAGATAATGGTGTATATTATATATATAACATATGAGGATGGGATTTTATGCTTTTTTCAAAAGACATCGAACGGCGCTGCATAGTGTGTCGCCATGGAAAAAAAATAAACGACAATGAAGCTATCTGCAAATATCACGGTGTTGTGTCGCTCGGGCATAAGTGTCGCCGCTTTTCTTATGATGCAACAAAAAGGATTCCGCCGGAGGACACACTGCTTGGTGAAAATACTTTTTGCGAAGCGGATTTTTCATTGGACAAGTGAATAAGACAAAAAGCAAAAATCCGGGACGAATAGATTGTCCCGGATTGTTGGTTTTATTTTCTACTTAGTTTCTGATCAATTCGCTCGCGCATAACGCCGATTTTGCGGATAATTGCCCGGTAGTTTGACTGGGCGCTCTCAATAAGCTTTGCAGTCTTCGGTTTAAAGAGCATATCGAGCTTTCCGACGAAGTCACATCTCTCCCCAGCAAATCCTGCCTTAAACCGGATAAGGCCGTCAAGCTGTGTCTTCTCCATATCTCCCGTTATACCGCGGAAATCATATATATTGCAGTTGTTTTCAAGAGTCCACTTTATCATTTCCCACTGCATCATATAGTTCGGCATACGGTTACGCTCGCGGTTACTGCTTGCGCCATAAAGATACCAGACCTTATCGCCGTAAAGAATTGCAACGGCACCGGAGAGAAGCTGGCCTTCATACTCCATAAGATACAGACGAAGGTTATCAGGTGCAAGAGCATCATACATATCCTCAAAATACTTAAGTCCTCTGCCGATAAAGCCGTCACGTGCGGCGGTTTCTTTCATTATCTCGACAAATGCAGGTAAATCTTCCTTTGTTCCTATTCTGCTTGTAACACCTTTTTTAACCGAAAGACGCACATTATAGCGTGTTTTCGAATGAAATGCATTGAAAATTTCTTCCTCATTACGTCCGTTTATCGGAAGGCGGAAAACATAACGCGCCTGGAGGTATTCCGGACGGTGCTTTGTGTTGTTTATAACAAAGCCTGCATCCAGAAGCTCAGGAAGATACGGATCATCGTCGAGGATATCGGGGTCAATCGAGAGTTCATATGCATTATACCTGTCTCCGAGCTTACGGCTTTCCGCAAGAAGCTCAAGAAGAGTTGCGCTGTCGTTATTATCCGTAACGGGACCACGCGGGCAATACATATGCGTATACTTCGTTTTCGGGACGCGGCTCGTCATTATAAGCATACTGCCACGAATGTTGCCGCTTTCATCCACCGACATAAAAGCATCGTATTTCCACGGCTTTTTAAACTCTGCCCATTTAAGTGATTTCACAAAGTGCCCCTTTGGATGCGAGGACACAAAAGCTTCGTATTGTGAAGCTGTTTTTTCATCTGTTACATATACTATCATATATCTATTTCCTTCCCGTTAATCTTCTGAGTAATGCTGCCACGCTTTTTGCCGTATTTACATAAACGTCTGCGATGCGGTCATACACGATATCAATACGTCCGACAAACGAAACAAGATCTCCGCCAAAGCGTTTTTTAAAGCGCACAAGCCCCTCTATCGGAGACAGCTTATCCCCTTCTCCGGCGATACCACGCATATCGTAAAGCGGAGCACCGTTATCGCGCGACCAGCGCATCATTTCCCACTGCATAAGAAAATTAGGCAGAGTTTCTTTGTACTTGTCATTACTTCCTGCATACATATGCCATGTCTTTTTCCCGCAACGAACAAGCACAGATGCCGCAATCGGCTCACCTTCATACTCAATCATAAAAAGCTTTACGGCATCATCACCCAAAGCATCGTACATATTATAGAAATATTCATTACCGCGTGCCGTAAAACCATCCCGCTTTGCGGTTTCTGCAAGAAGCGAGCGGAAAGTCGGAATATCCTCACGTGTACCGAGGCGACAGGTTGCGCCGCTTTTGATTGATGCGCGGACACTGTAGCGTGCCTTTGAATGGTAAGAGGCCATGAGCTCATCATCGGATTTATCAACATTTATCCTGTACACGGCAAACGGCTGGAGAATTGCGTTATCGCGCGTATTATCGCCTATTCTTGCACCGTTTTTTTTAAAGAACGTAAGCCACGTTGCATCCGTTTCGGTAATATCGGGATCAAGGGTCAGCTTATATGCACCTATTTCCTTTGCAAGCTTTCCCGCTTCAGCGAGAAGCTCTGAAAGCACAGCAGTATCATTTCTGTCGCATACCGGGCCGCGAGGACAATAGAGATGGATTTTGTTAGTCCTTCGCACCTTTTGCTCGAACATAAGCATTACGCCGCGTACATTACCACGCTCATCAAGAGACATAAGCGCATAGTGCTTCTGCGTCTTTTTAAAATCTGCCCACGCAAGTGATTGCATGAAATGGCCGTTTTCATTTTTCTCGAGGAACTCTGTGTATATTAATCTGTCGTTATCGGTGACACGCCTAATCATAAACAAACAATCCTTAATTTTACATTTCATATTATTTTATCATATGTACATAGTAAAATGCAAGCAATAAGTAAAAAAAGCTGTGATAAAAACAAAAAAGCAAGCCGGTCAAGCATTTAAGCTTTCGATTCCGGCTTGCTTTTTAATCGCTTTATTTTGTTGCGTCCATCTTCGACTTTAAAAGCTTTATCATACCCGATATACCGTTGCCCTTTTCAAGAACATCGACAAATTCGAGAATTTCCTTGTATTCTTCCGAATTCTTATCAAGCTTTGATATATTTGTCATAACCTCTTCTACAGGCATTTTTGAAACATCATCAGCCTCAAAATGCATTGCAGCGGCATATGCAGCATACAAAGCGTATGGTTTTACCCCCGCATCAAGACAAGAGTGGATTGCACCGACAATTCTGTCCTCAGGAGAAAGCTTGCGGTTAAGATCGCGGCCTACGCGGAACACCGTATCTCCGAGCTTCTTATTTGTGAAGCGGAAGAGAAGGTCTTCAACGTGCTCATAAAGCGTCTTAAACGGAACATCATAACGGATTGAAAGTGCAAGAGCAGATTCGCACATTGCACGCATTGCCATAACTTCAATTTCCGTATCCTCGATTGCTTCCCAGATATATTCATAGCCCTTGAGGTTCCCAAGATATGCTGTAAGAGAATGCCCCATATTGTGAAGGAAGAGTTTACGCTCAATATAGAGTCGGAAAGGTGCAAAAGCGGACATATTTTCGATAGCCGGTATCTCACCTTTGAATCCGTCTTTATCTACGATAAGGTTGCAGAACGGCTCTACGCAAACTCTGAGAATATCGTTCTTTGTCATCTCCGGAGTCTGAATGGGAACCATACGCCCGATTGAAGCTTCTACTGTGCCTATAAGCTCATCGAAGAACTTCTTTTCTTCATCATCAAGAAGATTTTTGACAGATTCCGCAAGGAATTTGTCTGCGTCAATCATATTTTCACAAATAATGATATTAAGAGGTGTTTTATTGCCGTTTTTCCAACGGAGTTTGAGGCCGTTTGCGATATTGCCGACTATTCTTGGAAGAATGTTTACACCGACAGCGGTTGCCATAACGTCACATTCTGCGATTGCAGTTGAAACTGCATCAGCATCCATTCCGTTTACACCGCA
>JAFQVE010000207.1 GCA_017408185.1 Oscillospiraceae bacterium
CCCAAGCGTGAGCACCAAGGTCAACAAAACGCACTTTTTCTGTTTCGCCGTCATCCTTCGACGGAGCATCCGTCTTGTCGTCTGTCTTATCGTCTGACGGGGTTGACGGAGCCGGAGCTGAGCCGCCACCGCCACCTGCACCGCCTGCAGAGCCGCCGGAAGTGCCCGGAGTGCTCGGTGTCGAAGGCGTCGAGGGAGTTGAAGGTTCGCTCGGTGTCTGTGAGCCTGCACCTGTGGTTGAGCCATAAACCGCAACCGTGAAATGAATCGTTGATTCTCTGCCTGATGTATCGCGTGCTGTGATTGCAAAATGGCTGTTACCCGACTGTGAACTCGTCGGTCTCCAGACTATCTCACCTGTTTTTTCATCAACTGTTGCTCCGCGCGGAAGTGTTTCTCCGACATATGCAAGCTCTGCTCCAACCGGGCTTTCTGCTCTCAAAGTCAGCTTCATAGTGTTGCCGACCGACACAGAAATATCTTCTCTTATGTCTTCAAACACCGGCATATTATTTTCCTCGAAAGAAGAAGGAATTACAAAGCTCTGTCCGACAGCTATATTGTAGTTGTATCCGCCGTCAAGGTTTTCATTATTCTTATAACTTCGTATCGGGGAAATCGTTCCGATATCAAGGCTGTAGATGCCGTCACCCTTATCCTGTGCGCCGCATATTTTATATGCACCGTTCTGGAGTCCGTCGTTTTCGATATAGATATATCTGCCGACAAGATCAGGAGCTGTAGCCTCTCCGTTTATCTTGACATCTATGGAATTCTCAAATTGAAGCTCGCGTGTGAAATCAATGACTTTGCCTGAATATGCTGCCACTTTTCCGATCTCAGTTCCGATTATATCGCCGTCTTCCACATAACGGTAGATACATTCGCCGTTTGCATTGACACGGTAGACTCCGACAAAACCTCTGAAATCAATCCTGCGATCACCATCTGCAACTGTGTGGATGACGCTGTTATTCGTTGCATACATAACGTAATCGGAATTTCCGTTTGCATAATCAACTCTTATTGCACGCGCAGTATCATTGTTTCCGAGAGGCTTTGATGCCGTAATTTCAACAGCCGTCATTCCCGAAAGGAAGCGATTGTTCTTATAGGGCTCATATACGGTTGTGAACAAGCTGTCGATGTTCTCACCGCTGTGCTCTGCAATCATATATTCAATCGTTTCCGGAAGCTCTGCGTTTGCGCTCTTGGGCGGAACGGAACCGCCTGCAATTACTACTCGTGATAACTCGAAATCGTTGAGCATTGTAACTCTCAGATGGAGACCGTGGCTGTCAGATATCGCCTTGCGGAAGTCCTTAATTTCAAAGTCTGCAGCAAATTCCTTTTCCGGTGACATATCATAGCGCACATTCTTGAGCCAAGTGTAGCCCCTCTGGTATTCAGACTTGCTGTCATCACCGTATGGAACATCAGGTCCTGCAAGCGAGCCTACATACTCACCGTTTTCGTCTGTCTGACGAACAAGCTCTAGCCCTTCAGTCTCATAAAGTGTATCAGACTGGGAGTGCATACTGTATTCGTGTCTGTCGCCGCCCTTTACGCGGAAAAAGTCAACGCCATATGATGTCTCATCGTTGATTTTTATCATAACAAGTGTTCTGCGATAAATATCCGCAGCCTTATATGCCTTTGGAGATGATACATCTATGAGCTTAACGTCTCCGCAATCGTCAAAGTGGAGCGGAGTTGCGTGCGGTGTAACTGCTTTCTCCTGTCTCTCACCATTGACCGTGACCGCATTGTGCGCGAGAGTTGACATTGACCACTGTGCGCGGTTGGGAACAGATGCACTCGATATCGGATATCCGTTATCAGGCATAAAGTTAAGACCATATGCCTCCATACCGATTCCGAGCGAATCTGGATGCGCATGTGAATGGACATTGTTTCCGAAATTCATCCAGAAATCGCGCAGCGTATTCGTTGCTGTCGCAGAATTTACATTCGTAGTCTTAAATCCGTCACGTATGACCGCAAATCCGTATCCCGTCATCATATCGCTTTCCTGCTCGGGATATTCGCCTATATAGCTTTCAATTTCCGCTCTGACAGACTCAGGATCTTTTGCAAAAATCCCATAATAAAGTCCATCTGTGGTATATCCGTTTCGTATGTATATATATTTCGCAATTTCTGCTGCATGAGGAGTGCCCTTGAGGTATTCAAATCCGTTTACAAAATATGTGAGGGACGGGAAGAAATCAAGGCTTGCAACCGCGCCTCCGTCGCCCAACTGCACGCTATGAGTTCCGACAAGCATAGTCGGAACGAATGCTGCAAACATCTGGGCATATTTCGGGTTTTTGAATATGTTATAATCGCCCTGACCTTTATAGTTGGTAAGAACATCTGACATATTATACATATTCTTAATCCAGACGGAATTGTAGTTTACAGCTCCTTCATTGCCCATACCGTCACGGTCAACGATATTGACAAGCTGCTGAGCAACATTTCCACCCGTTACTTTGCGACTCGTCTTCTCGCCGGTTTTAAATGTCCATTCAAGTATTTCGTCTGTCTTTCCCGGATCATCGAGCGATATCGCCGCTGTTGCAAGAGCATTCTGCATCATGCCGAAGTTGCCCCATATTTTTGCTTCCTGTGCTATATCATAGGTCTCGACAAGTATTCTGTCAGCCCAGTTCTGCCATATGAGTTCAGGCGTCGCTTTGTCGTTGTCAAGCCCATAACGCTCAGCTGTCTTCATAAGGCTTGATTGAACCTGATTATCATATATCATCGGATAGAACGCATCCGTCATAAGACCCAAAAGAGTGTAGAGCGATGCATTTGTTATTCTTCCTATGATCGTACCCTCAAAGGTTGAACCATGGGATGTGTAGAACTCTGTCTGATAAGGCCACCAGTCAAAGCCGGGAAGAAGGTCTGCTATTCTGTCTGTAAATATCGCACCCGCTCTTCCGTATTTCGCATCACCTGTATACAGATATGCATTCATCATCTGCTGAAGAACATTTGCCCTTAAAAAGTCCTCCCAGAAATCGTGGTTAAAATGTGCAACATATGAATGGCGCTCATTTGCTATTCTGTTTCCAACAGTATATGTATATCCGTTTCCGTTTTCATCACGCGGAATATATCCGAAGCCATCGTCAACGCCCCACGTGGAAGCACTTTCTCCCGGGCGAAGGCCTTTGTTCACATTGAGCGTTCTGACATTTTCAAGACCTGCAAAGCTTTTGTTGTAGAGGTATCCTAACTCATTGCCGTAGCCATAATATTCGAGCCATTCTTTTGAACCTTCTTTTTCCGGCACGGCGCAATCGCAAACAGCTTCTGCATCTCCGTGATGAACAAGCGCATGGTGTTTGTCAAGAGCTGTTTGCTTATCGAAGAATCCCTTGCTGTCAAGCCCGAGCTTCATAAAGCTTTCAAAATCATTTGACGGGAAAAAGTTCTTGCATTCCGGGCACTGCACCTTCCACGGATGCAATATCGGATTCACTATCCAACCGCCTGTACCTGTGCCACCGTATTTTCCTACAATATCCGTTGCACAATAGCGGCAGAAATTATATTCTGGGTCATATTGTGTGCCTACGCGATTTGAGCGCGGAATTCCTTCGCCTATCATAAGGTCGCGTATGTACTCTGTATGCTCAACATACTGATCAGCCACATTTACAGCACTGTCACGTGCAGCTTTTGCCCAATCATATTTCTTTACATTGGCAATCGCGTTTTCACGCTCGCTATATGTATAAATCGTCGGCTCTGTTTTTGAGAATCCAGGCTTTACAGTTACCGTCGCCGCCTCGCTTTCAAGCTCAGTTCCGCGGAAGATAACCTTCGCTCTGACAGAGGCTTCACCCTCTGAAATGGCCGTAAGTGTATGGTCGTCATTTAGCTTTATAATATCTTTGTCTTCGATGATATATGTAATATCCTCGACCGGAACCTTCAGTACAGCTCCACTCTCCATATTTACAGTTGCAGAAAGTGGCTTGCTTGCATATCCGTTGAGGTATATGGTCTCGGGTGCGGATATATTTACCGAAACAGGTACGCTTTTATCAACAACGCTTATCGGAAGTTCAACCGTGCGCGCAGTTCCATCGAGTATACCCGTGACAACAATCGTCGTCGAGCCGTCACCAATACCTGTTACTTTTCCGTTTCCGTCTACAACAGCAACGGTTCTGTCGTTTGTGTCATACGTTACGCTATCAAGATCCTCAGCGTCAAGCAGACTTCCGTCTATATGACGTGCTGCAAATATAATATCTTCACTTGCGCCCTTTTCTATTTCTTCTGTGAGCGTACATTCAAGCGACTTGAGGAATCTTGCTTCGAGCTCTAATGACTGAACTGTATGATATTTTGATGTCGAGCTTGACAGCTGCTTGAATATAAGAATATATTCTCCCGCAACCGGAATTTCCACCTCTTTGAAAACTTCTGTTTCAAAAGCGAAAGCATCTTTCCCGGCTTCCGGGCTATAATAGTTTACCTGACCGATATAATATTCATCGGTGAGCATACTGTCAACATCGCCGGCATCCTTCGGAACAATATAGATATCACTGATACCTGCACTCTTTTCCGTGCCGTAGCCTGCATAATTTATTATCGGGATATACTTACCGGCCTGCGGTATGTTTATTGTAAGACCAAGCCAGCTCCCCTTTGGAATGCCGAGTCTAAGGCGCTCGCTCGCTTTGCCCGAACCGCTGTATGCCCATGCACTTGACGGACCTGCAACCCAATCGGAGCTTGTTCCATACCATTCCCAGTTGCCGGAATCCGTATATTTATATGTAATTCCTCGTATATCTTCTGTTCTTCCGGTGTTGTCATCCCAACCCATCGTAGTCGGATCCCAGTTTGCCGATGGGTTCATAAGCGTATACACTTCTCTTTCACCGGCAAAAACAAGAGGATCGGAAACTATAACCGGAATGGATGTGTCAAGATCGCTTCCGTTCCACTTTGCTTCAATTTTAATGGTCGCTCTGCCGTTTTTCACACCTGTGACATTTCCGTCGCCATCAACGGTTGCAATATTCTCGTCCGATGTGGTAAAAACGAGCTCTTCCATATCTGCTGCTGCAAGAGTTTTTCCGAATTTTGTCTCCGCACCAAAGGAAATCCTGGCCGTATCTCCGATTCCGACCATCTTTTTATCAAGTGCAACGGAAAGCGATATGAGCTTGTCTTCTCCGACAGTCAGCGTAATACTGCCGGATTTTTCGGTCGCACCAAGCTTTGCCGTAGCAGTTATCGTTACAACTCCTTCCGAAACGCCGCTCACCACACCGTTTTCACTCACTGTTGCAATCTTATCATCGCTCGTTTTATATGTAATTCCCGTGAAATTGTTTGTATAAAGGACATTGCCGTTGCTGTCCTTTCCGCCTACGATGATATCGGCGCTGTCTCCGACACCGACAACAGTCTTGGCGCAGGAAATCTCAATGCTTGCAAGCTCTCCGACAGTTCCGACAAGCTGTAAAGACTTCGGGCGGATATTTCCTTTTCTTGTCTGCTTGAGGACGACGATAAATTCACCCTCAGCCGCTGTATAATCATCTGCTGTTATGACGATCTCGTTCAAAGAATCCACCTTTGCCACAAGGGCTGTAGCATCTATTGTTTCATCATAATAATCGACATTTCCGCAAAGATTTTCAGCTGTAAGCGAACCTGCAACATCTGAGGTTTTCGGGAAAATATATACATCGGCTGCGCCTGCGCTGCTCTTTGTTCCGTATGCAGCGTAGGAGAATCTTGTGAAATATTTTCCCGCACCCGGTATTTTTACAAGGAATGCCATCCAGTGGTCTTTCGACTGACTCAGCTGCACTATGTCACCGCAAGCCTTCAAATACTTTGAAAGAATCGTTCCGTTGTTTCCGTCATTCGCGCCGTACCATTTCCAGTTGCCGTCGGTTGAATCTGTATAATCCACGACTGACCTGAGGTCCGCTTTCTTTGCCGCAACAACATCCCAGAACTCATACTCGCTGTTCTTTCCCGAAAATTCGCCATCAAGGACGGGTGGAAACTCAGGTTCCTGCGACTGTTCACTTACAGTTAACTCAAGGCTCTTCGGCCAGATGTTACCGCTTTTTGTCGTATAGAATACTATGACATACTCTTCCTGAGTGAAATTCTGTTCACCGAGTGAGAAGCTTGTTTTTGACGTGTCGTTGAAATATACCCCTGTGGCTGCAGGAGTCGCCGAAGCGATAGCGCTCTTTACATCGATTCCTTCGCTGTATGGAAGAATATAAACACTGCACTGCCCTGTTCCGGCCGAGTTTGCACGGATATTAAGCACCGCCTCTCCTTTTCCTTGCGGAGCTTTGAATGTAAGTGCTACAAAGCGTTTTGTCGATTGGGATATCTGCAGATATCCGCTCTTCTGCACCGCAGCCTTTGTTGCATTGTTATCGCTGCTCATGCTGTGCCACTGCCACGTGCCGTCTGCAGTCTGGTCATAAGTGATATTATGAATATTTGTCGCGGTCCATGAGGATGCAACGCTATAGAAAGTATAACTTTCTGTCTTTGTATCTGCCGCAAATGCAGATGGAACAATCATCCCTGCGAGCATACACAAAACCACTATAAACGAAGTCAGCCTTTTCATAATTATCCTCCTAAAATATAATATTCTGTAATACATTATAGAACAACTCTCAATAATATGTAAAGAAATCCGCGGTGCAAAAAAACACTGTTTTTCCTCTGCTTCCCACATTTTTAGAATTGACACCACTCACCCTTTTTGTTAAAATTATATTGAAGGAGGTGGGGAAAATGAACATTCCGGAAAGGCTCGATTCTGTGGTAACACCTTATAGGCGCATATCCAAAAAAACGGTCGAGATCTGCTCTCACAGCCGCATAGATGCCATACATTATCATCCCGAGGCTCAGCTCTGGTACACCTTGAGCGGAGCGTATGAGCAATTCATAAACGGTACGGAGTGCGTTCTTCCTCACGGTTCGATGATATTCATTCCGCCCTTCGCCAAGCATTCTCTCAACACCCTGAACCAGCCTGACAAAAAGCTCATTTGCTGTTCCTTTTTCATCGACTCATACAACAGGGCAGTTGCAGATGACAACAACACCATGCCATTGCTGTCTTTCAACGATTTCGGCATATATATAAACGGAAAGCCACACACCGGTGTGGTTTTGTTTGAAGGCGAGGCAAGAGCTTCAGCAGATGCCTTTTTTTCAGATTTGTTGACCAAATGCAACGAAGGCGCCCCCGACAGCGAAATATTCAGGCTTATATCCCGTCCACTTTCGCTTCTTCCCGAAGCTCCGGGTGAAGATATGAAGCCCAATAAGTTCGACGCTTATCTTGAAAAATACACCACTGTTTGCAAAGCTGTGGATTATATATACCACAATTATTCAGATGATACGTGTGTTGACGATGTCTGCAAAATCACAGCTATGTCAAAAACGGTCTTTTTCAAAACCTTCCGCATGATAACAGGAAATACTTTCCTGAATTATGTTAATTCTTTCCGTTTGAACAGAGTAAAAAGCAGCCTCATCGCTACAGATCTTACGCTTGATGCAATTGCATATGACTGTGGCTTCACTCACAAAAGCCACCTGATACAGACTTTCAAAAGCAAATATCATTGTTCTCCTGGAGAATATAAAAAATTCGCACGCCCGTGGTATGAAAAATATGGGCCGAAAAACGATGGCAAAAGCACTCCGTCCGCTTAAATTATGAATAAATCGGTTCCGGATTGTTATCCCCTTTGACATCACACAAAAAATGCAGACATACGTGTTAGTATGTCTGCATTTTTATATTCCTCTGAGGTGAAAAATCCCCGATCTGCAGCTGCTTCCCACCACAAGCAACCACTTTGAATAGCGGTTGTTTTTTATTTTACTCGATTGTATGCAGTCTCATAAATTGACAGCAACTCTTCCAAAGGAAGCTCTTTCATTTCTTCCTTGAAGGAATCCCATTCAGAAAGCGGCTTCTGCCCGATTATAAACTTCTGAATATTTTCTTCCATAAATGTTTTGATTGATGTCTCATAGTCTGCTTTCTGTGTCGTTTCTTCACTTGTGAATGCTACCCACGTTGCAGGATTCAGATGCTCATAGGTATGTTCGAGAATCAAATCCGTCGTCGCTGCCTGCTCCTTTGAAACAAAAGCATCTGCAGCCTCAGGGTCAACGCGTAGATATGTTCCGATCGTCGTGAATCCATATAACGAACGGGCACTGTCGCCCTCAGCAGGGAGAATGAACTGCTTCTTTCCATCGACTACTTCAAATGTCTCGCCTTCCTTACCCCAGCTGACAGCAAGCTCTCCTGCATCAGAATACATCCAGTTTATATATCTGTATGCATTTTCGATGCTCTCTTCATCGCCTGTGTTACAGATAGAATAGGCCATAGAATCAACGTTGTGTTTATTTACCATCGGGATTCCTTTATCCGACGCGACCGGTGGAATCATCGCAGTCATATTGAAGCCCGGATTCTTCTCACGCGCTATATTATTGAAAAAGTCAATTCTCGTCTGATAATCAGGCATAATAAATCCGCGATCTGTTGTTATAAGCTCCTGCCAGCTCGTCGCCTTTATCGTGAAGCAATCTGCTGGCGCAAGCTCCTCGGTTACCATTTTGTTGAGGAACACAACGATATCATACATCGTGTCTTCCGATGCTCCGTAGCACCACTTTTCATTTTCAAAATCATAATAGGCACCATAGCAAAAGCCCGGCTTCCATGATGAACCTATAACCGAGAGATTTGAAACCAAAGAACGGATGCAGAACGGATAGGATTCAGGATATAACACTTTAAGCTCTTTTGATACCGAATAGAGCTCATCCATCGTTTCCGGTACTTTCAGGCCGTGTTTATCGAATATGTCCTTGCGATACAGCCACGCGCGGATATTTGTACTCCTGTCCATACCGTAGATCGGCGCAAAATATACCTTTCCGTCAACATCTGCACGGGTATCGCGCATCCAGTGCTCCTCCTCAGGCACGCTATCCCAGAACTTTGTGTATTCCGGGAGCAGATCAGGCCTGTCGTCAAGTGCAAGAAATGCCCCTTGCATACAATAATCTGAATATCCGACCGGCTTATTCTGGAAGCCTATGAGATCGGGAAGCGTCTCGGGACTTGCCATAATAAGTGAGAACTTAGTCTTGAAATCCGAAGAAGGAACTGCTGTGACGTTTATCGTTCCGCCGACTCCTTCTCTTATATACTCCCAAACCTTCCAGTCCTCTTCATACGGCCACGAAGCGTGGCTCGCGATTGTTATGTCAAGAACCGCATTATCTGCAATTGCTTTTCCGTTCAAACCGCTTTCTGTAACGGTATTTCCATCAGTAACACCGGAATTACAGGCCGTAAGCCCAATAAACATAATGCAACAAAGAATGATTGAAATAATTTTCCTCATTATGTACTCCTCCTTATACCTTTCTATACTCTATATTTTAATATCAGGATAAACAAAAGTAAATAATGTGACGGTACAAAAAAACACTGAATTCTTCCTGTGGGTTAAATAAAAGAATCCGGAATTTTCATCCCGGATTCTTTTTTAATTTGATTTATTTTGCTGTGTAGTTGAGAATTCTCTTGATGAGAACTGCGACTTCTGCGCGCGTTGTGTTGTCGGTCGGGGCGATTTTGCCGCTCTTTCCGTTTACAAGCTCTGCGCTGATAAGAGCTGATACTGCTTCTTTTGCGTAGTCTGCAACGGAAGCGAAATCGGGGTAAAGCACCTCATCCGTCGCCTCCGGCGCCACCTTCCCCTCAAGGGGAAGGCTATTAAGTGCGCGGTATACAATCGTCATCATATCCTGACGTGTGATTGTATTTCTCGG
>JAFQVE010000208.1 GCA_017408185.1 Oscillospiraceae bacterium
AAATAGTTTGTACAGCGAGTTTCAGAGATTGCAATAAGAGAGCCATACTCTCCCGAGTTTATAAGCTCTTTTGCAACAATATTTCCGCCGTGATAACGCTGAGGGTCTCCCACCCAAAGCATAACGCTGTTTTTCTCACATACATCAATCATCTTTTCGCATTCGGAAACATTCATTCCCATCGGCTTTTCAAGAAAAACATTAACACCGTGTTCTGCCGCGGTGCACGTTGCCTCACAATGTAGAAAATGCGGCAAGGTTATAACCGCAAGGTCAAGCTCTTCTACCTCAAGCATTTCTTTATAATCTGTATATGCTTTTGCGCCTGTTTTTTCAACAACCACGGAAAGATTTTCTTCGTTTAAGTCACACGCTGCGACTATTTTTGCATCCTCCAGCTTTTCAAAAGCGGAAATGTGGTCTGCGCTTATCTTTCCGCAACCTATAAGACCAACTTTAATCATGATTTTTCACCCGTTAACTTCTGTTATGAAAATTGCGGCGAGGCGTGATATAGCCCCGCCGCATTTTTCGTATATATTACTGTGCTGCTATGTCGGCATATACCACTCTGTGGGTATTTCCGTCTTTATAGATTATATATCCGCGGACAACCGTACAATCTTCATCATTTTCCGCCATAAGCTTACCGAAGGTAGCATTTCTCTGGGAAATGACCTTATAGGAACAGCTTGTGACTGATGGTGTACCCTCACCGAAGATAATACCCTTTTCGATAACAGTTTTGCCGTTTGCGTTGTATTCGAGGATGTAGGTATTTCCGTCAGGATTAGTAAGGTTTATAATCGGACCATCCTGTACCGTCTCGTCAATCGTGATGTCTGCTTTCTCTGTTGCATAGAAGGTGTAGCTTGTGCCATAAGCGGCAAGCTTGCCGTTTACGTACCACGAAACAGGAGTTTCGTTTGTAAGGGTTATTTTTGTTTCGTGAGGAACAGAAGTCAAATCAGCAATGTCTGCAGTTACTCCATCCGGCTTTGTTATTGTGTAGGTGTTGTCAGCTTCATAGTCTGCCACATATCTTGTAACTTTTCCAATCACATCGGAGAGCCATTCTTTGAACTCAAAGCCGTATTTTGAGAGGAGATTACTATCATACGAATCATAAGCGAGGAATTCGCCGTTCCAATCGTAGAACTCTTTTGCCTCGGCATTTTCAGCAGGGGCTTCGGTATACTTTGCAAAGAGTGCAACGTTTGTCGCCGCCTTGAATTTGTATTCCGGAGCAAGGCTTACTACCACGCCGTCAGAACCGCCACGGAGCCAGCCGCGGAAGATTTTGCCATCAATCGGGTTTGCAACTACGGTCACATCCGAACCTACCGCAATATCTTCATAAACGTATACAGAAGCAGTCTGAGCTGTACCGTTCACAACAAGATATCCCTTGTCTTCTTCCGTTGTCGAAACAGACATTTTAATTGTTGTCGGGAGAGTTACAACCTCATCCTCGTCTGCGGTTACGGTTACGTTGAAGGTATTTTCATACGGTGTTCCGTTGATGTTTGTATAGGCGGTGATTGTTGCTGTACCTGCAGTCGTTGCGGTAAAGGTACCGCTTACGCCCTCGGTAGTTCTTTTGAGGTTTGTTATTGTACCTGAATTCGAGTTAAGAGTTATCGGCTTGTCGGTGATGTCCTTACCGTCATTGTCATACATGCCGAAATACATAGAGCCATCGCTCATAACGGGCTTGACGGTGAACTCAACCGGCTCACCCACCTTTGCCTCCGTAAGTGTGGTTTCAAATCCAACCGGAGTGGGCGCTGCATCAACAGGAGTGAACGTGAGCTTTCTCGGATAGAACCAGAATCCGTTGTATGCACTTGCTTCAATTGTTCCCTCTGCATCTGTATGACGCTTATATGTCTTTGTCAATCTGAAGCTAATTTCGTTTTGTCCCTCGTTAAGATAAACAGTGTTGAAGTTCGTCGTCAACTCATCCGAGTACTTATTCATACCTGGTATATATCCGTCAATCTCGCCTTGTGCAACACCGTTTACATACATTGTAAAGCCCGCTCCGAGATTTGATGCCTTATGCTTGAATTCCGAAGTATAGTATCCGGCAGTAGTAGCCTCTACGTTTATTGTGAAAATAAAGCCGTTTTCATTTCTTTTTGGCCAGGGATGACCTGTCGTGCTATTATTGGCCACATAAAATTGGATCATAACAAAGCCGTCATAGTTCTTTACAGGAGTTCCTTCTATGCTGTTTACAGTATCGACAGTATACCCGGTTCCATCCTGCAGAAGATTTGCGATAGGATAAGCAACATTCGAACCGTAAGAGCCGTTTTGAGGGAAGGTCGCGACTATCGGAGCGACGGCTGTAGTTTCAATGGTCTGTGTATATGCTTTTCCGTTGACGTTTGCCGTTGCTGTTATTGTTGCAGCACCACCATTGGTAGCCGTAAAGGTACCCTTTACAACACTTGCACTCTGCTCTGTTATTTCAAATGTGCCGTTTTCCGATGCTACGGTGAGGTTTGTCTGCATCGTTGAGCCATCTTCGTTGTATGTCCCGGTGAATTTTGTCTGGCTTTCATCAATATCTGCCGAAATTTCAAAGTTTACAGCCTCGCCTGCAACTACTCTTTCAGGAAAAGCTGAGGTAGTGAACGTAACCGGCACAAAGGCTTCTTCACAGTGTGTAAGCGTAAGCGTGTTAAGGAAAAGCCACGTTGCATCATACTCACCACTAGCGGCTCGTTTATAGTGCTTTGTACAGCGGAAGCTTATTTCATTTTCGCCACTTTCAAGTTCAACAGCATTAAGTGTAGCCGATGTTTCTTCCGAGTTACCAGAATTGTTATCATCACGATTATCTATCGTACCTGCATACTGACCGTTAATGTAGACTGCAAACTCTCCGCCTGTATAAGACCGTCCATAGTTGATGTTTGGAATATAATATCCAGCACTTTCGCAGTTAACGCTTATTGTGAACATATTTTGCTTGTCGCGCGAGGCATCAGTAGTCTCATTACCAGTCTTGCTAGGCCAAGCATATGCACTCTGCAATGCTTGGTTGACATACATCTGTACTCGCAATCCTGCGCCCATGTTATTTGAATACACTCGTTTCTCAGTACTCTTATCCTCGTCTATGATAAGATCTTCTGTGTCATTTGCTTCACTAAGGAAATACTTACCATCAGAATCAGAATCAGTAAAATTTATTTGGAAAAAATCAACCACTATCGGGTCAACTGTCGCCGTTTCGCCTTCGGTTGCAAAAGCGACTGTCGGCAGAAGCGTTGCCATCATGCAGAGGATAAGGAAAATGCTTATTAGTTTTTTCATTTCAAATTACCTCCTGAAACAGAGTTTTGTATTGTTTGGGATTTTTAAATCCCTCCACCGCCGGAATCCTCCCACCGTCATACGACGGTCCCCCCTCCTTTAGGCAAGGAGGGCTTTGGCGGGAGGCTTTTTTATTGCGCTACCTTTTTATACATTTCATCGTATACCGAAAGAAGCTCGTCTATCGGAAGCTTTGCAAGCTCTGCCTGGAATGCATCCCATTCGGACATCGGCTTTGTGCCGAGCAGGAACTTGCTTAAGTTCTCTTCGACATATGGCAGGATAGAGGTGTTAAGCTCTGCTATTTTATCAGCTTGTTCATCGCTCGGTTTCAGCCAACGAACCGGATTTAAATAATCCGTCTGGTTAGCCAGAATCATATCTGTTGTTGCCGCCTGCTCCTCTGATACAAGTGCATCGGATGCTACAGGGTCAAGACGGAGATATGTGCCTATTGTCTGGAATCCGTAATTGGATTTTGCCGTTGCATCGTCATCGGGAAGGATGAACTTTTTCTTTCCGTCGACTTCTTCATAGGTAACACCTTCCTTCCCCCAGCTTACCGCGAGGCTACCTTCATCGGAATAGAACCAGTCGATATACCTGAGTGCATTGATCTGCGATGCTTTATTTCCTGTGTTACATGCGACCATGCCCTGATTATCAAAGTTTTCTTTTGCGAGAAGGTGTGCACCCGTTGCCGTATTTGCCTTCGGCGGCTTCATTGCAGTAAAGTTAAACCCGGGATTATACTCACGCGCGATACCGTTAAAGAAATCCATACGCGTCTGATAATCGCAGGTGATAAATGCGCGGTCGGTTGTGATAAGCTCCTGCCATGAGTTTGTTGCCATTGTCATATAATCCTTCGCGACAAGACCGTTATCATAGCACTTTTTAAGATATGTAACTATTTCAAGCATTATATCCTCGCGTGCGCCATACTCCCACTTCCCGGCATTGAAATCATAATACGGACTGTAGCAGAAATAGGGTTTCCACTCTGAGCCTATAGTGTTGATACGCGAGAACACTGAGCGGAGACCAAGCGGGTAGCTGTCGGGATACAGTTCTTTAAGCTGCATACATACGTCAAAAAGCTCATCCATCGTTTCCGGCACCTTCAAACCGTGCTTATCGAAAATATCCTTACGATAGAGCCACGACATAACGTTCATCTGACGCTCGTTGCCAAGTGGCGGTGCAGCATATATCTTGCCATCGGAAACGCGACGGATATCGTATGTATTCTCCTTTTCTTCAGGCGATACCGAGCTCCAG
>JAFQVE010000209.1 GCA_017408185.1 Oscillospiraceae bacterium
CATGAGCCAGTCTATCATTTCTTTTGTTTCAGGCATCTTGTTTAAGGCGACAGCCGCCATTGCAACTGCCTTCTTCGTCGAACCGAAGTTACCTGCAACCTCCCATTCCTTTGCGGATTTGAAGGTTTCAAGAAGTATTCCGTCCTCAACATTCTTCCTGAGAGCACCGGGGGTATCCTTCGCATTGGTGAGAATCGGGTTTCCTTCATCGTCAAGGATATAGTTTCCGTTTTCATCCATTTTATAAAGCGCTCTCTTTGAGAGAGTATCTATAACCTGTCTGTCGTTGTAAATAGGAAGGAATGCATCGTAGCAGGACGAAAAAAGCTCATCCATATGATGCGACCAGGCAGGGTCGGTTATCTTTCCCCTGTATTGGTCGCCACGGAAGGTGTGCCACTGATACCAGTCAAACGCAGGATAGATATCCGCAATGCGGTCGAGCATTATTGCGCCCGCTCGCCCGTACTTTGCATCACCGGTGTAGAGGAACGCATCACGAAATGCGGTAAGCGCTTTTCTTACGACATATGCAGACTTCGATCCACCTCCGCCAAACCAGATTCCCTCATGGAGATAATACGCAATATAAGTATGCTGAACAGGTCCGTCGTGAGTTCCGTCGGCATAACGTGCATACCCTTCGCCGTCGTTATAATAGAGCTTGTGATATCCTATCTCACCGGGAGTTGAAACATACTTCTGCTTATATCCGAAGCCATCGTCAACACCCCAGCCTGCGTCCATCTCATTGTAAATGTCGTTAGTGAGGTATCCGCCCTCAACGCCATAGCCGTAATATTCATACCACTCCGCGTCACGCGGGTCAGCCGCAATCCACGCTGTGCTTCCCGGCTCGGGTGCCGATTCCGCCGGTGCGGTATGGCTACATTCATTTCCTGCCTTTACATCCTCACAAACGAAAAGCTCGTGATGCTTCTGTAATGCATCAAGGTAGTTCCAATACGTCTTACTTTCCGAAAGACCAAGCTCGTAGAACGAGCCGAAGTCATTACTCGGGAAAAGGCGCTTGCAATCCGGGCACTGAATCTTCCACGGACGGGATATCGGATCTGCACTCCAGCCGTAAATACTTACGTTTTCGCCGATGTTATAGCCGCAGTAGCCGCAGAAATACACCATCGGGTCGTATGTATGCCTTGCAAGACGGCACCTCGGAATACCCTCGGGCGAGATCATTGCATAAACTGCGTCAAAGCTTGCAAGATATTTATCGGCATTGTCAACTGCTGTTTTCACCTGCGTTTTTGCCCATGAATACTTCTTGGCATTATTTATTGCATTTTCGCGTTCTTCAAGAGTATAAATCGCGGGGTCAACCGTTGCATCCCATACAACATCGATTACAACAGGGGGAATTTCAACGCTTTCTGCACCGTCTTTAAAATCGTTGCTTACCAATGCCGTAACCGTAACCGAGCCCACGGCCTTACCTATAATATAACCGGCTTCAATCTCTGCAAAGGACGGTTCGGAGATATTCCAGGTAATATATTCTTCGGGGACAGTTATGATGTTTCCGCTCTGCATTTTCGCTTTAAGGGAAATACCCGTGCTTCCGTAAACGTAAATCGAGCTATCTCCTGCTGAAAGCTCAATTCCGAGAAGAGCGGAGCTGTCTCTGACGGTTATCGGAAGCGTGACATTCTTTGTTACTCCGCCATATGAAACCACGGCGCGGATTTCGGCATTTCCTTCAGCAACACCCGTTATGCGTCCGTTTTCGTCTACCGTTGCAACGGAGGCATCCGTGGAGCGGTATGTAACACTGAGAAGGCCTTTATTCACATCAATAGGCAGATTTTCAACAGTTTTGAGTGAGATGCTTATGTCTGTGCTGTCACCGGGAGCAAGAACATCTTTTTCTGCTGTAAGGGAAGCACTTGCCATTGCATTTACTTCCGCAAAGGAGATATACGTCGGATACATCGTATCTCCTCTTTCTGCCTTTATCACTCCTCCTGCCAGAGCTGCGGAATTGCCCGGGACGAGATTCAGTATGACGAGATATTCTCCGCCGTTTTCAAACTCATAGCCCTTGCATACATCTATAACTTCACCTACAGTACCCTGTCCCGGCATATAGAAGTCCATAGAGCCTACAAGGTTTGCGGGCGCGATATTTCCGGTGATGTTGCTTATATTAGCCGAGGTTGCGGGCGCTATGTACATATCAAAGCGACCGGAGCGATAGCGACAATAGTTTGACTGCGCTGTGATGTTATATGTACCTGCGCCGGGCACGTTTAAGATGAGCGCAATATATTTATCCTCCGATGCCGGATCAAAGAGGAACTGCCCGTAAGTGTCATAGAACTGAAGCGAGTTTGCCTGCCCCGCAACAGACTGCAGCTTCCACCTGCGGTTTGCCGAATACCCGGCGGTATCCGTAAGATACTGGAGACTTTCCCCCGCATTTCCGTTCGTGGTGAAATACATATCAATGTTGGGGTTTTCATTCTGATTTGCAGTTACCGAAACCGAAACCTTTTCACTTTCGTATACGTTTCCGCGAAACTCCACCATAGCCGAGACAACGGCAGTGCCCTCCGCTACTGCTTTCAGTGTTTTTCCGTCATCTTCAAACTCAACGGCACCTTCGTTGTTCTCTTCTATCTTGTAAATAATCTCACCATCTGTGATCTTCACAACAGACTGGTCATTAAGAACTATTGCCGGAGTAAATTCAACGGTGTTTCCTATCGTGAAGAGCGTGCTTCCGTAGAGAATCGCAAGCTTATCTGTGTTTACACCGTATTTTTTGTCTATTGTAAGCGTGACCGTTTCTTCTGCAGTATATCCTTTATAGATCGTCTTAACAGTAACGTCACAACTTCCGCTTGCACCGTCATTTGTTCTGATTGTGAGCTTCTCACCGTCAACAGCGATAAGACTTTCGTCATATACGTAGCTTACCTCTGCCTCATCAAGAGGTATTTCTCTGCCGTTTGAGAGGTATGCCGAGACTGTAAATTCCGTGGTTTCACCTGCGCCGAGCTTTGGTGACTGAACATATGTAACCACCTTATCCGCAACGGACACACCGTCAAACTCAATACTGTTTATTGTGACAGAATATCCTGTGGAAGCTTCGTTCTTTCCGGAAATTTTCGCAACTATGATATAGTCTCCCGATTTGTCGAATACCACATCCGGAAGCGTTATATCATAATTTTCCGAAGCAGTTGCATAAAGATCGGCACTTCCGACCTTATATGCACCGAAAAGAAATCCTGCAGGATTTGCCGAGGTCGCTTCACTATACGGAATCGCCCATATATCAATGATACCCGAGGTCTTTCCGCCTGTACCGTTTAAGGTGAGCTGATAGCGTCCTTCCTTTGATACGGTTATAACCTCACCCTGAAGCTCACCCTCTTTTCCATCAAAGCTGAGGGCTTCGGGAGTGTATACAAAGGTCTCACCGGAGAGAGCTTCAAGCTCGTCCGTTACATAAACCGTTATCGCATCGCTTGTGATTACTTTTCCGCGGAACTCTGCCTTTACACGGATAGAAGCCTCGCCAACCCTGTCAGTCGCCACAATGCCGTCAGAAGTCGCAAGAACATACTCACTGCCACTTACTACCTCATAGGTAATCTTCGCACCTGCCGGAATGCTTTCGCTTCCGTCTCCCATTGTTGCAACAGGGAAAATACGGAAGTTCTTTCCCGTGTATGCAGTTGTGTTTCCTGAAAGAGAAATGCTTTCAAGCTTGTATGCGTTGCTTACTTCAACGGTGTTTCGGCACTTGACTATTGCACCGTCAACTATAACTGTAGTTTCAAGTGTAGCCGTGCCTTCCTTCTTTGAGGTGAGAGTTTTTCCGTCACTTGATAACTCTAAAACGTCTGTGCCCTCAACCACCTCATAATTCACAAGGGTGGTCTCCGACACATCGGAGATAACTTCACCGGTATTCTTTCTTCCCTTTGTAACAATTATCTCAGTTTCCTCACCCACACCTATTTTGTCATAGGTAAGGGAGGTCTCCACACTTTCCACATATGTACCGTCAAGAATGACCTTCGAGAAGTACATATACGGCTTGCTTCCGTTATCGGTTGAGGTCTCACCCTCGCCGAGAGTGCCTGCACCCTCAAAGTTTATAACGAGGATATATTCGCCAGATTCATCCTCCGAAAAATCTGCTCTTCCGAAGGTGTAGGTAGGATTAACCTTTTCTACTATACCGTAGCAGTCAACCTGACCGACACTCTGCACGCCCTCGCTGCCGTTTGCAATGGCGGCTCTGATTTCAGCTTCCGTTGCACTTCCGTATTTGTCGTTGTCAAGAATGTATGCACCTAAAAGTGCACCGCGCCCCTGATAGTTGTATGCCATCTTGATTGCATAATTTCCCTTGGGGATTCCCGTGAGCTTGAATGATACAAAACCATTATCAACAGAAGGCACCTGAATAAAGGTTGCACCACCGCCCATATATGCGTATCCATAGGAGGCTTTGTTTGAAGTCTCTATATATGTTCTCCAGTTACGTGCAGGACTGCTTGTCTTGCAATATTCCGTCATTGCACGGATATTTATATAAGTATTTTCCTTTGCGCAGCCGTCTGCAGCGGTGTAGTAAACCGGAGTTTCTCCGCTTGCTTTAATGGCATTTGCACTAAAGTTAAAGTCAATAACCTCACCGCTGAAGGTGCGACTGCTTTCGCCCACGGTTATCTTAACCTCTGTTTCCTTGCTTCCTCCAAGCCCCGTGGCAAGCTTGCCCTTCACCTTTACGGTTGCACTTCCCGGCTTTACTGCATAAAGTGCTCCGTCTGATGCTTCGATAATACAGCCGTCATTTTCGGAAATTTGAATTTCCTCAAAAACCTTTTCGCCTGCAACGGCTGTTCCCGATGTGCTTATCCAGGAAATGAGAGATTTTATATCGGGAAGCTTATCGCCAACCTTTGCACTTATGTCTTTAGCCGTAATTTCCTTTAATGCCTCGACCTTCTCAAAGGTAAGACCGAAAAGAGATATGTATCTCTCGCTGGTCTGAGTAGGCTTTACATCATCTCCTTCAATCGTGCCTTCACGTTCTGCACGGAAAACAAGAATATACTCGGTTTCTGCATTTCCGGAAAATGCGGCATTACCGAAGTTTGATACTGCCCAGTTACCTGAGTTTGTTACAGTTGATGCGGTGCTGTCCGATGCATCTACCTTTCCTGCAGATATCTTACCATATAAATCAACCTCGCCGATTTTTTGCACTCCGGAGGTCGTGGCATAATTTACTATTGCAGTTGTGATTGTATCTGCATTTGCATTTCCGTAAGTGGCATTATCAAGAACATACAAGCCCCAGACACAGCCACGCTGAGGTGCAGTTATTGCGCTTATATCATAGGTTCCTTTGTTAAAGCCCTTGACCTTAAGAGAAAACCAATCACCGTATTGTCCGTATCTGAAATATAAGCCATTTCCGCCCGTATATCCGCACCAACCACTTGTGCTACTCCATGACTGTGCAAAAAATTTCCAGTTGCGACTGTATCCGTCGCTTTTAAAATAGTCAGCTAACTTTGTTGCAACCTCTCCATCTGAAAGGCTGCTTACGCTTGTGTCCTCAAATGTTTTGTAGTATTTAGCGGATGAAAAACCAAACACAGTTTTCTCTCCATCTGCGGCAAAAATCACCGTCTGCGGCAGCATTCCCACAACAATAACCAATGCCAGAACAAGCGATAATACTCTTCTAAAACTCGTCTTTCTCATAATCTTTTCCTCCTTCGTCAGCCGTTTTCGGCAACAAGCATTAACATTTTTTTACTTCCTATCACAAAACGCGAAGAGATTTCTCCCGTTTCGCGGTTTTTCCATTTTCCCTTTAATACAAGCTCATACGGCTTGTCGGTCAGGTTTGATACAACAAGGTATTTCTCCTCATTGACAAACATTGATGCAACAATTCCGTCACCGAGCTTTGAGATAATGTCCGTGCACTCGAAGAGCTCCATATACACAACGCTGTTTTCCGTAACCATGGGCTTATATAGCTTTGCGTATTTTTCCCACGCAGCCGCTTCATTAACATCCTCCGGAATGCTCGACCAAAGGCTATGCACATACGGACCGTTCGGATTTTTCAGGTTCCATTCGCGCACCTCGCTATAGAACTTTTCCTCGCTTCCGCCAAAGTATGTAACTCCCGGGAGATTTAAATTTTCTCCCCTTATTGCACGTCCCGTTTTCATCAGCGGAAACTGCAAAAACGGTATTGTATACGCATAGTACATCTCATGGGTCATTTCTTTATTGAAATTCGCATCCACACAGGGCACCATATAGGGAAGATACTCCTTTCCCTTGCCCGGCACGGAATCTGCAACACCTTCACCTATCCAGAGGTAATCATAAACTCTGTCCTTGCAGGGTGGTGCATTGTTTCTGTCGCAGTGGAGCTTATACACTCCGCCGCGCCGCTTTATCTCACTGTAAATCTCGCCGAGCGCATCTTCAAGCTCCGGGTCATATGCACCTTCGGGAATCACGCACATACCGAGAGACCGGTCAAAATTTGAGTATCCCCAGTCGTTATAGATTCCGTCAAAACCGTAATCATCCATAACCTTTTTCGTTTTTTCGATTATGTAATCTCTCCAGCCGGGGTGACCGAGGTCACATTTTCTGTAGTTGTAGTAAAGTGATTTCAGTCTGTCATCCTTGTTCGGTGAAAACTCCTCACGGAAATCAGGGTCCCGCTCATCCATATAACCGGAGGACACATAAGGGATTACCTTTATACCAAAGCTGTGGCACAGGTCAACAAAATTGCGCGTTCCCGCAGGATCGGACGACGAAAACTTATCCGCGCCGTACAATCGGCAATTATCGTTCCATTCCTCGTGAAGCTGAATGAGCGTTACACCCATATCCGACATACGCTTTATCAATTCTCTGTCGTAATCCGTAACATCGGGATAAACCCTTGCCGGATAATCGCCGAGGTTATAAATCGCCTGA
>JAFQVE010000210.1 GCA_017408185.1 Oscillospiraceae bacterium
CAATTATTCTTGCACTTTCTATGCTGGCAGCATTCGTGCCGGCAGTATCGGCTGAAACTGCAACCCAGCCGAACTTTACGATTAACTATGACATTACAGGAGACCTTGCGGCTACAAACGCTGCTTCCTTCAGCGCAATAGACCTTAATTATACAAACGGGTTCTATGCTTTGGGAACAGCCGGTTTCTACGGTGAGTGGAATACATCGAGTGATTATTTCAAGCCTTACGGAACCGGAGAAAACACGAATGTCGCAATGCGCAACGCCTTGCATTCAGGAGTTAAAGTATGGGTGCCAATGGCAGGAACCTACACACTTAAGGTAAATTATGCAACAGGACTTGCATTTTCTGAGAACGAGATGCGCGTTTTCTGGCATAAGGAAACCTACGACAGATCCTCATCCTCAAGAGTGGGCGTTTACAAAAGCCCCGCAGGCAGCTATTCTTCTACCGAGATATGGAGCGATCAGTTTGTGAAGATACACTCTGAGCCGTTCACAGCAACAGTTACGGCAGATGTCCCCGGATACTATTATGTAGGTTTTGAAGTCGGTGGTTCAAGCTCCGGTCAGACCTCCGGTATGTATCAGAGAGCTTCATTTGCATCAATAAGTCTTGTTTCCGGAAACGGTGATGGAAACGCAATCGTTCTCGGCTCCATAGCCGAACCGTTCGAGCTTAATACAACAGACAACAAAACCAAACAGCTTACCGCATCAGGTTATCTCAGCCAGACGCGTGAAGCGGTTACCTTTAAATACGAATCAAGCGACAACAGTGTTGCAACTGTTGACGAAAACGGCCTTGTAACAGCAGTAGGTGCAGGTGAAGCAACAATCACTGCAACATCTGCAGATGACGGCGACAACGTAACCGCTCCTCTCACAACAACCGTAACGGTAACTGACCCGACAGCATATACGGTTACATATGATATTGCAGGAACAATGTCAAAGTATGGAATGGATAAAAATGCTGCTGAAAAGCTTCATATGGCTTCTGTGAAATATTTGCACACGAACGGATTTTTCCAGTATGTAGAAGCATATCCGACGTTAAGCGGATCTGGTAGTTATGAGTATCACGATAAAAAAACTGTAGAAATCAAAAATGCAACCAGTTACCTTACACTTAAAATTAATGTTCCGTATGATGGCAATTACAAGCTCAGCGTAAATCACAACTATGCTAAAAACGGTGGTTACGTTGATGTGCTTATCGGTAACGAGTATAAAGGAAGCTACGATTGCTATGCTTCGTCACAAAACTTTTTTGGAACGAACACAAAAGACAGTGTCCTGAGGCTTAAAAAAGACGATGGAACTTTAGGCGAAGAAGCTATATTCCACCTTACCGCAGGTGAGCACACGATTAAGTTTGCAAACAGAAGCAATGCGTCAATAAGCGATGCAATCCGCGGTTCTGTCGGTACATTCAAGCTCATCAAGGGCGGAAGTGATGCAGTAAAGGTTATGCACGATTATGCAACCGTTTCTAATTCAAACGGTGTTCCGGTAACATCACTTACCAACGGTGATACAGCCACTGC
>JAFQVE010000027.1 GCA_017408185.1 Oscillospiraceae bacterium
CGACGGAGAAGCGGATTATAAGCCGCTTGCATGAGCTTACGGCTACAGCGTTTACAGGGTGTGCTTTCAGGCAAAATTACAGGACGATTATCCAAATTTTGAGGTTGTTGTTTCTTCCGGAAAAATGTTATAATTAAGTTACAAAAATAAACTGGAGGAATGTTACTATGAAAAAGAAAATTTTATCCATTATTCTCGCGATAAGTATGATTGTGTCGCTTGTGCCGGTGATTTCGGCAAGCGCGGAAGGAGAGACGCCATATCAGCTTGTGTATGACTTTAAGAATATAGACTCGACATATGTTGGTGGTCTGACAAGCAGTAAGCTTACACCGGAGCTCGGCTTTAATCATACGGAAGGAACATGGGCATTTCACTCATGGAACGGACTTGACGGCGATACAGTTACCTATAAGCCGAATTACGGAATAGAAATCAAGTCAAACAGTGTAGGCGACTATTTCGCGGTTAAAATCAACGTCCCGTATGCAGGTGATTATATCCCGAGTCTTACGTATTTTGAGCAGAATACCGGGGTTGATGACGATTACGTTGCGGCTGATGTATACGTCTTGCCCGAGGACTCAGATGTAAGTACTGCCGAAGATAGCGATAAAATAATCATTGCAGATGGCTTGCTTTTCAACAAAAACGGCGGAAAAAACACAGATAAGGATCTGGCTGAGTATAAAAAGGACACCCCAATTAAGCTTTCTTCAGGGGAGAATATTCTTGTATTTGAAGTAACAGGCGGTCCGGGCGGTCACGCGATTTCAAGAATGCGTCCCGGCGTGCTTACGCTCACAAGCGGAACTCTCGCAGACGGAGAAAGCTACGCAACAGTTCCGATGTACATAAGCAAAGTTTCGGCAAGTGATGCAGAGTTTGAAACAGGCGACAGCACAGCTCTCACGGTTTCCGGATGGATGAACGACGGAACGGCATTTACCGAAGCATCCGATAGCGTTTCCTTTGACAGCTCAAGCGAAAACATAAGCATAGACGGCAACACTGTTACGGCAAGCGCTGCGGGAGCGGCAGCGGTAACCGCAACCGTGACAAGCGGCGAAAAATCGCTTTCAAAGGATATTTCAATAACTGTTAACCCGACTGCACAGGAAAAGGCGGATGCGGCGTTCACTGTTTCGAAAGAAGAAACAAAGTATACAGCACCGACGGTGGCGAGCTTTACATATGACGGTGCATCTGTCACTGCAGAGAAAAATGAAGACGGATATTATGATATCACGGCACCGGAAACGAAGAACGGAGAAAAGTTCCTCTATTGGGCAAAGGGACTTACAACACAAAAGAGAATAATTTCATTTTCAAACAAGCTTGAAAACTATGTTCCGGATGACAGCGGCACAAACTATCTCATAGCAGTATATGAAGACAAGCTTCCGACAATCGCTGAATACTACAACGCAAACGGTCAGCTTATTCCGGGCGCAAAGGACAGCGACCGACCGTATATGGCAGGCTACGGCACTGCAAGTGGCTGGAAGCAATACGGAGAGACAAACATCTGGGTTGCAGAGTATAACAACAAAACACAACCGGATAATGTTACGGTAACTGTTGAGAACGGAACAGGCACAGCTACACTTCCTTATGGCGAGAAGGTTACCTGCAATGCAAATGAAGCGGAAGAAGGCACATACTTCCGCTGGTGGCAGAAGGACGTAAACGGCGCTCCGGAAATCGTAAGCGTTGATGAAGAATATTCCTTCCTCGCATACGAGAACTGCAAGGTAACGGCGGTTTACGGTGATACGGCTGTTAATGTTACAAATCCTGCAAAAATCATAATCGATACCTTCGGAGAAAATAGCGTTATGGCAGAGTTTATCGGCTTTGGCAGCAATGTTGTCGAAAAGGGAATTATGTGGAATAATAACAAAATTGCAATGACCGCTCCGGGAAATCAGTTCACCGTTACGGCTGATAAGAACGGAACCTTTAAGGGCTATGCAATTATAAGTGAAGGCGAGAGCTATAAGCTCATCATCGACGGCGAAGCAGAAATTCGCGGATTGGCAGAATAATTTGTATGCCGGGGCGGGCGTTTCGCCTGCTCCGACATATTTGCACTACCGAACAGAGAGAGGAGAAAAAGAAAATGAAAAAGCTTACAGCAATTATTTTAGCGGCAATAATGATGTTCGCACTTTGTGCGTGCGGAGGAAACAACCCGGGCAACTCCGAAGTTTCTTACGATATCCCCGAGGGAAAGCAGATTCCCGACGATGCGGTACTTGATGTAACTATTTCAAGCCACGCATCA
>JAFQVE010000211.1 GCA_017408185.1 Oscillospiraceae bacterium
AAAGGACACAGAGTTTGATTTGCTCCGCATATATGCCGAAAACGCAACGGAGACAGGCATCCTCCGTGCATCTGTCGGAAATACGGGACATATTGAGCTTGCAAAGAGCTTTGGCTTTTCTGAGCTTTTTGCCGATTTCGGTATCAATGTCTTCAATTCTTATGCATTGCGCGAAATCCGTCATACCGGTGTGCAAAGTGCATTGCTCTCGCCGGAGCTTACTTTTCCGCAGATACGGGATATATCAAAGATTATAGACACGGAAATCGTTGTATACGGACGGCTTCCGCTTATGATATGCGAAAACTGCGTCGTGAAAGCACAGACCGGCGCGTGCGTGTGCGGAGGTCATCATATGCTTTGTGACCGCACCGGTGCATCATTCCCGCTTCTTCGGGAGTTTAACCACAGAACGCTTATCGTGAATTCAAAAAAGCTTTTCCTTGCGGACAAGGCGCGGGACTGGAAGAGTGTCGGCGCGGCGTTTGCGCGGCTGTACTTCACAAGTGAGAACTCGCGCGAGTGTGTGCAGGTGTTTGATGCGTATGCCGGAGACGAACCTTTCGCTCCGCACGAATATACCCGCGGGCTTTATTACCGCGGTGTTGAGTAGTAAAGCGGCATTGTTTACAAATTTATCTTTAATTCGGGTGCAGGGTATGGTATACTTATTACATATGAAATAAAAATGAGAAAACAAGAAGATAAAGGAGCCTTTTTCATGAATATAAAGCTGCTTACAGCCACGGCATCAGTCCCCACGCGTGCCTCGGACGGCGCGGCGGGATATGACTTGCGTGCAGATATTACCGAAAAGCTCACGCTTTCTCCGGGAGAGATTTTTCCGGTTCCCACGGGGGTTGCGATTGAGCTTCCGTCAAAGGACCTTGTCGCTGTTGTGTGTGCGAGAAGCGGACTTGCCATAAAGCACGGAATCTCGCTTGCAAATGGCGTAGGAATTATCGACAGCGACTATCGCGGAGAAATCAAGGTCGGTCTTATAAACCTCGGAAAAGAAGAGTTTGAGATAAATCCCGGTGACAGAATTGCCCAGCTTCTCATCATGCCTGTTGAAACACCGGAGCTTTGCGTTGTTGATTCGATATCGGAAACCGCGCGCGGCGCAGGCGGCTTTGGAAGCACGGGGCGGAAATAAGTGCAAAATGCAAAAGGCAAAGTGCAAAATTATCCTGATGGAAAGCGAAGGAAAAACGGAATGCTGATTCTTGCATCAAAGTCTCCGCGTCGGCGTGAGCTTTTGTCGCTTCTCACAACTGAATTTGAAATTGACGTATCGGATGCGCACGAGCCGGAGTTTTCCGGCGGCGAGGTTTCTTCTTACGTCTGTGAGCTTGCGTGTATAAAGGCTCGTGAGGTGGCGCGCCGTCACCCCGGCGATACCGTTATAGGAGCGGATACCGTTGTTGCCTTTGACGGTGAGGTGCTCGGCAAGCCGAGGAATGAGGCACATGCGAGGGAGATGCTTACGGCAATGTCCGGTGGTGTGCAGAAGGTGTACACCGGTGTGTGCGTAATCCATAACGGACGCGAATATACAGATGCTGTTTGCACGGAAGTGATTTTCCGTGACCTTTCCAAGGCTGAGATAGATGCATACGTTGCCACCGGCGAGTGTATGGATAAAGCAGGTGCTTACGGAATCCAGGGCGGTGCAGGAGAGTTCGTTTCGCATATCGCAGGGGATTATTTCAATGTTATAGGGCTTCCGATGAAGCGCCTGGCTGAGATGCTGGAGGAAATCCGATGAATGACTTTTTTTCAAAAAAAACAGTTGTAACAGCGCTTATTGCTGTTTTGATTGCTCTTATTCTTGCCATACTTTCCGCCGTATCCGGTGGGAGAATTTCGCCCATCGGTTCGCTTGTGAATATTATTTCAGAACCGGTGCAGAGCGCTGTGGGCGCGGTGACAGACTTTTTCGGAGAGCGGGCGGCAAGAGCAACGCGCTATGACGAGCTTGAAGCTGAAAACGAAACCTTGCGCTATGAGCTGTCGGTAGCACGTCAGGCAATTCGCGAAAACAGCGCGATTGAAAAAGAAAATGAGCAGCTTCGTGCCGCTCTTGCAATGCGCGAGAGAGATTCGTCGTTTGTGTTTGAAGCGGCAGAGATTGTTGCGAAAAATGGAGACAACTGGACGCGTAGCTTTACAATAAACAAGGGATCAAGTGCAGGCATCGCGGCGGACAACTGCGTTATCACTGCTGACGGAATGGTAGGTTTCATCAGCGAGGTGGGCACAACGTGGGCAACCGTTACGGCACTGACGGATACAACTATGGAGGCTTCGGCGATCGCTTCGCGCACGCGTGACGTTGCAAGTGCGGAGGGAGATTTTGAGCTTATGGCAGAAGGGCTTTTCCGCTTAAGCTATCTTCCGAAAAACACGCAGATCCTTGCCGGTGATGTTATCGAAACTTCGGGCGTTGGCGGGCTTTTCCCAAAGGGGATTGTTCTCGGAAGCGTGGTAGAGGTTAAAAACGAAAGCCACGGCATATCGAAATATGCCATCGTCCGCCCTGCGGTGGATCTTGACGGCATAAACCACGTGCTTGTTATCAAAAGCTTTGAGATTACGAACTGACGGAGAGACTTATGAGCCTGAATATACGGAAAAAGCTGTATAAATGGACTTGTTACGCCGCGCTGA
>JAFQVE010000212.1 GCA_017408185.1 Oscillospiraceae bacterium
GCGCCGCATTTCATGATTACGTTCTTTTCCGAAATTCCGTTTTTAAACTTCATTATTCTTCATCCTCCTTTTTCTTATGTGACTTTGCAAGGATGACGAAGGCACCTGCGATTGATGTGAGAAGAATGAACGACTCACCGAGCGTATCAAAACCGCGGAAGTCAAAAACAACTGCCGCAACGTTGTTTGCCGCCATTGTCTTTTCAAGGTTCTGCTTTACGATGATATCCGCAACTCCATCAGGGTTTTCAGTGCTGTAGTCTGCGGGATTATTATAGAGGTCAACAACGTTTACGTCGCTTCCGTCATATGCCTTGGGAATAGATGTGTAAGCATAAATCACGGAGTAAAGACCTGCCGCAAGGATTACCGCAAGAGAGATAGCTGCAACGATTTTTTTTGCTTTCATTTCTCTTCATCCCCCTTGCTTGTTGTTTTCTTAACCGCGATAACAAAAATCGTGGTTGCAAGCACCGCGCCGACAGCCGCTTCCGCTATTGCAACGTCAGGTGCGTGAAGAAGGATAAATTCAAGAGCCATAAATGCACCGGTAACGCCAAGCGCAATTACGGAAGAGAGCACCTTCTTTGAGAATACCGCGTATGCTGCGGAAACAAGAACGCCCACCAGTACAAGTGCGTTGAGAATAAATACGAGATCAATCTGCATTTTCCAAATCCTCCCCATACTTGTCACAAGTCATTTCCTTTTCCGGACGGAGTCCGCGGCGATATGCCGCCTTTGCAATTGCGTGTCCCGATATCGGGTTTGTGATTATGTAAAACACACCGAGAACGGCAAGCTTTACAGCCATTGCAATGTCCGGAGTTTCAAATACAAACAGTACATAGAGAATACCGCCGAGGATAACACCGAGAACACCGAAGGTGGAGATGTTTGTACTCGACTGCATTCTGCAGAACGAATCGGGCATACGAAGCATTCCGACAACACCCGCAAGAGCGAAGAGAACGCTGATGCCGATTAAAACGTAAATTGCATAAATCATAATCTGCCCTCCAGGTAACGCGATACCATAACGGAGCCGATAAAGCCAAGAACCGCTGTAACCATCGCGATGTCAAGATAAATGCTTCTGCCACTGTGCAGAGCAAAGAGGATGAGCGCCATATCCGAAAGAATGTCGATGCTGTCAGCGGAAATCGCACGGTCAACAACACTCGGTCCCTTAATCAAACGGTAGCAAAGGCAGAGGGCGAGAACGATAAAGCAAATTGCAAAAAATACTAAAACGTCCATTATTCCCAAATCCTCCTTATCCATTTTTCCATTGTACCCTTGATGCCGTCGCCTGCTTCCTTGATATCGGAGGTTGCGACGTCAATCCAGTGGATATAGTAATAAGTTTTATCTCCCGCTTCCGCGATATCCATTGTGATGGTACCGGGGGTAAGCGTGATTGAGTTTGCGAGCATACTCTGTGCATACTCGCTCTTGAGATCGGTTTCGATTTTAACGATACCGGGGTTAATCTTCTTAAATCCGAATGCACGGAGAGCAACGTCAATGTTTGCCTTTGCAAGCTCCCACATAAAGATTATAAGGCAATAAAACACCCAGATAACAAACCGAACGGGGTTAAAGAGGAAGAATGCCTTTTCATGGATGAAGAAGCGTGCAGAAAACAAAGCAGTAATTGCGCTTACAAGTGCGCCTGCAATAAGAATCTGCGCGGATGCTCCGCCCGTGAAGATTGACACTATCTGTCCCGTTATCAACAGCCAGAATATGTAACATACAATCGCCGTTGACAAAAACGCTGAAAATTTTGTCTTTTTCAAAGGAACATCACCAACTTACTTTTTGATTTTTTCGGCTATCTTTTCTGACAGCCAGGTGCAAAACTCCGGCGCGCCCTCTCCCGTTTTTGTCGAGACCGGGAACACCTGAGCCTTTGCGTTTAAATCCGAAACGTTGCGGCGGACTCTTTCTTCGTCAAACTCAAAATACGGCATCATATCGTATTTGTTAATGACGAGAGCATCGGTTGTCGCAAACATAAGCGGATATTTTTCCACCTTATCGTCTCCCTCCGGAACACTGAGGATTGCAACACGCATATCCTCGCCGATGTTGAACTCCGCAGGGCAGACGAGATTTCCTATATTCTCGACGATAAGCACATCAAGCTCACCGAGATTGAAGAATGAAAGCATATGACGGATTGACATCGCCTCAATATGGCAGGCGCCGTCGGTCTGAAGCTGAACGACAGGAATGCCCATCTTGTCAATCTTGTCCGCGTCTATCGCACCGGCGATATCACCCTCGATAACACCGATCTTATACGTTTCGCGCAGACGGTTTATAATGTCGGTTATAAGGCTTGTTTTTCCTGCACCCGGTGAGCCCATAACGTTTATAAGGCATATGTTCTGCTCAGAAAGAGCAGCCTTAACCTCTTCGCTTACATCCTCATTCCATTCGAGAATCTGCTTTACTATTTTTATTTCCATTGTTATTCGACCTCCAGGCTGTCCACGTAATATTCCCTGCCTGACATAAGCTTTATCTCGGCACTGTCACATTCCGGACAGCGGATTTTCCGCTTCGGGATTTCTCCGTTATAGCCGCAGGAATTGCATTTTATCGTAATCGGGATTTTTTCAACGGAAAGGCGCGCACCCTCGGCAATCGTGCCGCGGCTTGCTATGTTGAAATATTCCTGAATACACTCCGGAAGCACACCTGACATCTCACCGATTTTCAGGCGGATTTCAAGGATTTTCTTCGCACCAAAGCGCGTAGCTTCGGGAACAGCCGCCTCGATAATTCCTTCTGTTATTGCAAGCTCGTGCATGGCTTATCTGTCCATACAGCTGAAGCACGGGTCAATACTTGCAACGATGAGACCTGCATCTGCAACGGAGTTGCCGCGGAGCATCGTAGGAATTGTCGGAGCTGTCTTAAAGGTCGGAACGTGAATACTTACGCGCTTGTTAAACTCACTGCCGTCGGTAACTACCTTGTAGCAGAGCTGACCGCGCGGAGCCTCGTGGCGAACCATATACTCGCCTGCCGGAATCTTCGGAATCTTAACTCCGAGATTAATCGGACCTGTCGGGAGCATTTCAAGAGCCTGACGGATAATCTTGATGCTCTCAAAGTTTTCAAGAACGCGGATAACAACGCGTGAGAAAACGTCGCAGGTGTGGTAAACCGCCTTGTCAAACTCAAAGTCCTCATAGCAGCAGTACGGTGCATCCTTACGGACGTCAACCGCAACGTTTGACGCTCTTGCGTGCGGACCGACAGCGCCGATGCGGATGGAATCCTCGGTTGTGAGAACGCCTACTCCCTGTGTACGAAGAGCAACGGTCTTGTCGGAGAGAAGAATATCGCGAAGGCGAATCATTGACTTCTCAACCTTATCAAGCATTTCGAGAATCTTTCTTCTCTTGTCATCGTCGATATCACGGCGTGAACCGCCGATTGTGACCATACCGTAGTTTACGCGGTTGCCCGAGATTTCCTCAAGCATATCCATAATGACTTCGCGCTCATTCCATGTGTGCATAAAAAGGCTGTCGTGGCCGATAAGATGAAGCGCGATACCGAGCCAGAGAAAATGCGAATGGAGTCTCTCAAGCTCATTCATGATAACGCGGATATACTGACCGCGCTTTGGTACGTTCATGCCCGCAATGTTCTCAAGTGCCATGGCATAGCCAAGAGCGTGAGAATGGGAGCATATTCCGCAGACGCGCTCAACGAGCACTATCGTCTGGATAAAGTTTTTCTGCTGTGCAAGCTTTTCAATTCCTCTGTGGTTGTAACCGATGAACACCTCAGCGTCGGTGATCTGCTCGCCGTCTGTGTAAAGACGGGCATGAACAGGCTCTTCAAGCGCCGGATGGTACGGTCCGATAGGAACAATATAGCTCATGTGTTATTCTCCTTTCTTTCCGTGTGCTTTATCAATCAGCTCATCCATAGGTGTAACTATGATCTGTCCCTGACCGTCAAGCATATTGTCCGGCATAAAGAGACGCTTTGATGTGTCAAGCCCCTCAAACGTGATGTCCATAAGCTCAACAAGCTCTCTCTCCGCCCATTCTGCGCCAAGGTCATAGATAGGTGCGATAGAGGGCAAAACGCTCTCTCCGTCTACAGTGTAAGACTCGATGCCGCTTCCGACCTCGTACTCGTATGAAACATTGGGCTTACCTTCATCATTGATAAAGCCGTGGATCATAGCGAGCGCAACACCGGCTGCTCTCATCTTTTCTGCAGTAGGCACTACCTCGTCCTTGGTGATTGAAATTTTCTTATATTCCTGCATTTTTCCACCTCACCCGTGAAATATTATTTTTGCACCCTATAGTATAGCATATTTTCGCAGAAAAATAAAGTCCCGTAGAGCAAAAATTCTGCAAAATGCGAGTTTTTGTTTGTTTATTTTTTCACATTCACCAAAAGCGGTAAATTTTTTTGTCAAAACGAAAAACAGCTTAAATATCATATTGAAAAACAAAACAATATTTAGTATAATATAATATTATAAGGTACATTATTAAATTCCAAAATAAAAGGAAGTCGTATTTATGAGCATTGCAGATAAGCTTTTTATCGAAAATTGCAAAGATATCCTTGCAAACGGAGTGTGGGACACGGATTATGACGTACGACCGCGCTGGGAGGACGGAACACCGGCACACACCGTAAAAAAATTCGGTGTGGTAAACCGTTATGACCTCTCGCGTGAGTTTCCCATTCTCACAATACGCCGCACCGCACTTAAGTCGGCAATTGATGAGCTTCTGTGGATTTGGCAGAAGAAATCCAACAAAATTTCGGAGCTTAAAAGCCGTATCTGGGATTCGTGGGCAGACGAGAACGGAACAATCGGCAAGGCTTACGGATATCAGCTCGGAAAACCGCATCGTTACCGTGAAGGAATGTTCGACCAGGTTGACCGCGTGCTCTTCGATTTGAAAAACAATCCCACAAGCCGCCGCATAATGACCAACATCTATAACCACGACGAGCTTTGCGATATGCAGCTTTATCCCTGCGCATACAGTATGACCTTCAACGTCAGCGGCAATAAGCTCAACGCCATACTCAACCAGCGCTCACAGGATATGCTTACGGCAAACGGCTGGAACACCTGCCAATATGCCGTTCTTGTTCATATGATGGCGCACGTAAGCGGGCTTGAGGTTGGCGAGCTTGTCCACGTTATCGCCGATGCGCATATATATGACCGCCACATTCCGCTTGTGGAAAAGCTTTTGGAGTGCGAAACGTACGACGCACCTGCATTTATTATGAACAAAGAGAAAAAGAATTTCTACGACTTTACCGTCGAAGATTTCCGCCTTGAGAATTACAAATACAGCGAATTTAACCTTAAAATCCCGGTTGCAATATAAAATACTGATAAATTTTATGTATCCCGAATATATATCTGTAATAAAGGAAAAATAACAGGGAGGAATTTTTGTGAACATCATTGCATCGGCAGACATCGGATGGGGCATCGGCCGCGGAGGCGAGCTTCTTTATCACATTCCGGAGGATATGCGCTACTTCAAAGAAATGACAACGGGAAAAACCGTAATTATGGGACGTGCAACGCTTCTCTCTCTTCCCGGCGGCAAACCGCTGCCAAAGCGCAGAAACATCATCTTATCAACGACGCTTGATGAGGTAGAGGGCGCAGAGGTCTGCAAAACCCCCGCGGAAATCGCAGCGCTCTTAAAGGACGAAAAGAGCGAGGATATCTTTGTGATCGGAGGAGAGAGTGTTTACCGCGATATGCTTCCGTTCTGCGACACGGCGTACATAACGCGCGTTGAGGCAATGTCAGAGGCCGACCGTCATCTCGTGAACCTTGACGAATCACCTGATTGGGAAATTGTCCGCCGCTCACCGATGTATGCCCACAACGGCGTATGCTTTAAATTTGTGACTTATAAGAGAAAATAAGAAAGAAAAAACATTATCAGATAAAACCAGGAGGACATCAGATGCTTATTACCAATGATATAAAATACGTCGGCGTGAACGACCATGAAATTGATTTGTTTGAGGGACAGTATACCGTTCCCAACGGTATGTCGTATAACTCATACGTCATTCTCGACGAAAAAATTGCCGTGCTTGATACCGTTGACGCACGCTTTACTCACGCCTGGCTTGACAACATACAAAACACACTCGAAGGAAGAGTGCCGGACTATCTTATCATCCAGCATATGGAGCCGGATCATTCAGCGAACATAGTAAACTTTATAAAGGCATATCCGGATACAAAAATTGTTTCCTCGTCGAAGTCCTTTACTATGATGAAACAGTTTTTCGGAAAGGATTTTTCCGACCGTCAGGTAGTTGTCGGCGAGGGAGATACATTAAACCTCGGCACTCACACACTCACCTTTGTCACCGCACCGATGGTTCACTGGCCGGAGGTTATCGTGACCTATGACAGCCGCGATAAGGTTCTCTTCTCAGCAGACGGCTTCGGTAAATTCGGCGCGCTTGACGCGGATGAAGACTGGGCATGCGAGGCACGCCGTTATTACATCGGCATTGTCGGAAAATACGGTGTACAGGTTCAGAATCTTCTCAA
>JAFQVE010000213.1 GCA_017408185.1 Oscillospiraceae bacterium
TCGGTCGATGTAAGCTGAGTTACCGCGATAAGAAGCGGGCGTGTGCCGTCTTCACGGGTAAGCCCCTCAATCGCCGCCTCCATCATACGCTTCGTTCCCGCGGCGTGAAGATTTGTTATATCAACATCGAGGTTGCGGAGAACAGACATCGCTTTTTTTACTGTATTTGGGATATCGTGAAGCTTAAGGTCAAGGAAAATCTTATGACCGCGGCGCTTTATCTCGCGGACGATTGACGGTCCCTCAGCATAAAAAAGCTCCATACCTATTTTTACAAACGGCTTCCTGCCGGTAAATTTGTCAAGAAACGCAAAGGTATCTTCTGCGCTCTTGAAGTCACATGCTACGATTACATCTTTTCCCATGATAATAAACTCCTTTTTATGAATTAACTGTCGATATGTTTTCGCTTCGCTCAAACTCGATATGCAAACTTCGTTTGCCCGATATATTTGCCTTCGGCAAATTCGATATGATATAAATCCCTCTTGCCCCTCAGGGCATATCGCGTGCGAAGCACATATCGAGTCCAAAGGGACATATCACAAATCCCGCAAGGGATTTATATCGCTGCAAAAGCTTACGCTTTTGCTATACGCAACGTATAATATCGCGGATATTTTCTATTTTGTATTCATCCATAACAGCCGGAAGGTCATTTATAATGTCACGGCAGACCGTAGGATTGATAAGATTTGCCGCACCAATCTCAACCGCACACGCACCCGCCATCATCATTTCAATAACATCGCGCGCACTTGCAACGCCACCCATACCGATAACAGGGATGTTGACGGCGTGAGCAACCTGATAAACCATCCTCACTGCAACAGGGAAAATTGCGCTGCCTGAGAAACCGCCCATCTTGTTTGCTATTACGGGCTTTCTGCGCCTTAAATCAATTCTCATTCCAAGAAGCGTGTTTATAAGGCTTATACCGTCGGCGCCTGCTTCCTCACAAGCCTTTGCGATTGAAACAATATCTGTAACGTTTGGCGAAAGCTTGATAATAACCGGCTTTGTAGTTACCGCCTTGACCGCGCGGGTAACCTCTGCCGCAGCTGCGGGGTCTGTGCCGAAGCTCATACCGCCGCCGTGAACATTCGGGCAGCTGACGTTTACTTCAAGCCAGCCGACCTGCTCTTCTTTATCGAGCTTTTCACAGGTATAAGCGTAATCCTCAACGGAAAATCCGGAAACGTTTGCCATAACCGGCTTATTAAAGCACTTTGCAAGGCGCGGAAGCTCTTCGGATATAACCTTTTCGACACCGGGGTTCTGAAGTCCTACGGCATTTATCATACCGGCGGTACACTCCGCAATACGCGGCGTGGGATTACCGAAACGAGCCTCACGCGTTGTGCCCTTGAACGAAAACGTGCCAAGGCAGTTTATATCGTAAATTTCCGCAAATTCATATCCGTACCCAAAAGTACCGGAAGCAGGGATAACGGGGTTTGAAAGCTCTATCCCGCAAAGCGTTGTGCTCAGTCTTCCCATACTATCTCCTCCTTCCGCATGACGGGGCCGTCTTTGCAGATTCGCTTATATCCCGTAAGCGTCTTGCACGAGCAACCCATACACGCGCCGAAGCCGCAGCCCATACGCTCCTCAAAGCTCAATTGCGCCGAGGTCTTTGCCGCGCGGTGTACTGCACGGAGCATCGGCTCAGGTCCGCAGGTGTAAACATATGTATAGTCAACGCTGTTCATAGCATCGGTGACAAAACCGCGTATTCCGTAAGAGCCGTCAACGGTCGTTACGCAAACATCGGCGCCGAGCTTTTTAAATTCTTCTTCGTAGAATATTTCATCCTTTGTGTTAAAGCCGAGAATTACGCTGACCTTTTTCCCTTCGGCGAGAAGCCGCTTTGCAAGCAGATACATCGGCGGAACACCGACGCCTCCGCCGATAAGAAGCGGCTTTTCGCCTGCATCACGAAGGTCGTAGCCGTTGCCGAGCCCCGTGAGGATATCAAGCTCTTCTCCGGGGAGCATCGCGCTCATCTGCGCGGTGCCGTCGCCTACTACCTTATATATAATTGTAAGAACTCCGTCGGAGACATCGCAGACGGATATCGGACGGCGCAGGAATTTGCCGGAAAGCGCGATATTTACAAATCCGCCCGGAACGCAGTCTCCGCAGTTTCCCGCAAGCTCCATCTTATAAACTGACGATGTCAGCGGTGTATTTGATATAATTTTAAAAATTGATTGAGTCATGAAAACCTCCGGTTTTTTAGCGATATGCAAACTTCGTTTGCTCGATATACACGCTTTGCGTGTTCGATATATTTCACTTTGTGAAATTCGATATGATATAAATCCCCTTCGCCCCGCAGGGCATATCGAGTGCAAAGCACATATCGAGTCCCATTGGGACATATCGAAAATCCCGCAAGGGATTTATATCGCTGCAAAAGCAAAGCTTTTGCTTTACGCATCAATTGTTGAGATTGTAAGCGTTGTTTCTTCAAGAACATCAAGAAGAACTCTTACGGTATCGAGGTTTGTGAAGATTGAAACGTTGTTGTCTGTTGCAAGGGTTCTTATTTCGTGACCGTCCTTCATTGCATTTGAGCCGATGTTTCTTGTGTTTATAACATAGGCGATGTGACCCTGACGGATTGCATTGGGAATCTCTTCGCTTCCTTCGGAAATCTTTTTAAGAACATGTGTTCTGATTCCGTTTTCCTTGAGGAATGCGGCTGTTCCTGCAGTTGCCTGAATGTTAAAGCCGAGGTTATAGAAGCGGCGGATGAGGGGGAGCGCTTCATCCTTATCTTCATCGGCGATTGTTGCAAGAACTGTTCCATAGTTCTGCAGAGTCATACCGGATGCCTGAAGTGCCTTATACATTGCGCGGTTCATTTTATCGTCATAGCCGATTGCTTCACCGGTGGACTTCATTTCCGGAGAAAGATATGCATCAAGTCCACGGATTTTTGCAAATGAGAATACCGGAACCTTTACGTACCAGCGCTTTTTCTCATCGGGGTAAATGTCAAAGATGCCCTGCTCTTTAAGAGATTTTCCTAAAATTACCTCTGTTGCAATATCCGCAAGGGAATAGCCGGTTGCCTTTGAAAGGAACGGAACTGTTCTTGAAGAACGCGGGTTTACCTCAATGATAAACACGTTATCTTCCTTATCCACGATAAACTGAATATTATAAAGACCTACAATTCCGATACCGAGACCAAGCTTCTTTGCATACTGCAGGATTATGCCCTTTACCTTGTTTGAAATCGAGAAGGTCGGATACACGCTTATGGAGTCGCCGGAGTGAACACCCGTGCGCTCAACAAGCTCCATAATACCGGGGACAAATACGTCGCGTCCGTCGCAGATTGCATCAATCTCAACCTCTTTACCCTGAATATACTTATCAACAAGCACAGGCTTGTCCTCGTCAATCTCAACGGCTGTTTTGAGGTAGTGGCGAAGCTGCTCTTCGTTTGAAACAATCTGCATTGCGCGTCCGCCGAGAACAAAGCTCGGGCGCACAAGCACCGGATAGCCTATCTCTGCCGCAGCGGCAATACCGTCTTCGATTTTTGTTACGGCATGTCCCTTCGGCTGCGGGATTCCGAGCTCACGGAGAATTTTTTCAAAGCTGTCGCGGTTTTCCGCGCGCTCAATTGCATCGCAGTCCGTACCGATAATTTTTACACCGCGGGCGCGAAGCGGCTCTGCAAGGTTAATTGCAGTCTGCCCGCCGAGAGATGCAATAACGCCCTCCGGCTTTTCAAACTCGATGATGTTCATAACATCTTCTGTTGTAAGCGGCTCAAAATAAAGCTTGTCCGCAGTGGTGTAGTCGGTAGAAACCGTTTCGGGGTTGTTGTTTATGATAATGGCTTCATAGCCTGAATTTTTGATTGTTGTGACCGCGTGAACCGTTGAATAGTCAAACTCAACGCCCTGACCGATGCGTATCGGTCCTGCACCGAGAACAACAATCTTCTTTCTGTCGGTAAGCACGGATGTGTTTTCGCCGGTATAGCTTGAGTAGAAATACGGAATGTATGCACCTGTGTGGCAGGTATCAACCATGCGGTAAACAGGGAACATATTTTCCTTTTTGCGGAGATTGAACACTTCAACCTCCGGCATATTCCAGAGGCGGGCAATGAACTTATCGGAATAACCCATCTTCTTTGCGTTGCGGAGAACTTCGACATTGCCCTTGTTGTTTGCAATGTTCTTTTCCTCGTCCACGATTTCTTTGATGCAATCGAGGAAGTACGGGGTAATCTGTGTTATTTTGAAAATCTCGTCAACGGAAACACCGAGACGGAAGAGCGCGGCAACGGCAAAAATATTATCATCGCGGAATTCGCGGATATAGTCGATAAGCTCATCTTTTGACTTTCCGTCAAATTTCGGGAGGTAGAAGTGGTCAGCACCTGTTTCAAGAGAGCGTACACCCTTTAAGAGACACTCGGAAAGGGAAGATCCGATACCCATAATCTCGCCGGTTGCCTTCATCTGTGTGCCGAGAGTATTCGGTGCGGTTGCAAACTTATCAAAGGGGAATCGCGGAAGCTTTGCAATGACATAATCGAGGCTCGGCTCAAAAGCCGCGTTGGTATTTGCAATTGCAATATCCTCAAGTGCCATACCCACAGCAATCTTTGCAGTGACGCGGGCTATCGGATATCCCGATGCCTTTGATGCGAGAGCGGAGGAGCGCGATACGCGCGGATTTACCTCAATGAGGTAATATTCGCTGGAGTTCGGGTTAAGCGCAAACTGAACGTTGCAGCCGCCCTCAATTTTAAGCTCACGGATAATCTTTATTGCGCTTTCATTGAGCATCTTAAGGTCATGGTCATTAAGCGTCATAATCGGTGCAACAACAAGCGAATCACCTGTGTGAACACCGACAGGGTCGATATTTTCCATTCCGCAGATAGTTATTGCGTGGTCATTACTGTCACGCATAACTTCAAACTCGATTTCCTTATATCCCTTGACGGATTTTTCGATAAGCACCTGATGGACAGGGGAGAGCTTGAATGCGTTAAGCCCTACTTCAATAAGCTCTTCTTCGTTATACGCAAAACCGCCGCCCGTTCCGCCGAGCGTAAATGCCGGACGGAGAACAACCGGATATCCGATGCGTGCAGCCGCAGCCTTTGCCTCATCGAGAGAGTATGTTATCTCGGAAGGAATTGTCGGCTCGCCGATGGACTGACAAAGCTCCTTAAAGAGCTCGCGATCCTCAGCACGCTCAATGGATTCCGAGCTTGTTCCCAGAAGCTCAACGCCACACTCGCGAAGCACTCCCTTCTTTTCAAGCTGCATTGCAAGGTTAAGTCCCGTCTGTCCACCGATACCCGGAACAATAGCATCCGGGCGCTCGTGGCGCAGGATTTTTGCGATGTATTCAAGAGTAAGCGGCTCCATATACACCTTATCCGCAACCGTTGTGTCCGTCATAATCGTTGCGGGGTTAGAGTTACAGAGGATAACCTCATAGCCCTCCTCGCGGAGCGCCAGGCACGCCTGTGTTCCTGCATAGTCAAACTCTGCCGCCTGACCGATAACAATCGGACCGGATCCGATGATAAGTATTTTCTTAATATCCGTTCTCTTAGCCATTGTATATTTACCTCCGAAAGTTTATTTCTGTTTATTCTCTGTCTATGCTTTGTGAACCGGTTTTCCGTTTTTTACCGTAAGCAGGCATTTTCCGAAAAGCATGTCGCCCTCAAACGGCGTTGCACGTCCCATTGAAAGGAACTCTTCCGGATTAACCCGGAATTTTGCATTCAAATCCCAAACGGTGAAGTCCTCTCCAACAGGAATGCCAAAGCGTTTTCGCGGATTGTGGCACATAACCTCAATTAGCTTATCGAGTGTTATTGCGCCCGGTCTTACAAGCTTTGTATACAGCACCGCAAACGCGGTTTCAAGCCCGACAACACCAAACGCACTGCCGGAAAGTCCCTTTGCCTTTTCCTCGGCAGAGTGCGGCGCGTGGTCTGTTGCAATCATATCAACCGTGCCGTCAACCAGTCCCGCAACAAGTGCGTCACGGTCACGGGAGGAGCGAATCGGCGGGTTCATCTTAAAGCGCCCTTCCTCTTTTATGTCTTCATCACACATCACAAGGTAATGCGGGCCTGTCTCACACGTAACATCAAGCCCTTCTGCCTTTGCGCGCCTTATAAGCTCGACCGTCTCGGCAGTTGAAACATGGCAGACGTGGTATTTGCATCCGGTTTCGCGCACGAGGCGCAAATCGCGCTCAACCTGCTTCCATTCGCTCTCTGAGTTTATCCCGACATATCCGTGCTCTGCGGCAAACTTGCCGTCGTGGATGCATCCGCCCGGGCGAAGCTCACGATTATCCTCACAGTGGGCAACAAGTATTTTCCCAAGCTCACGGCATTTTATCATTGCCGCACGCATCATGTCGTCATTCTGAACGCCCTTGCCGTCATCGGAAAACGCAATTGCGAACGGTGCCATTCCGTCCATATCGGAAAGCTGCTCTCCCTTCTGCCCGACGGTGATTGAGCCGTAAGGCAGAACGTCAATGCATGCGTCGCGCTCTATAAGCTTAATCTGCTCTCTGATATTCTCCACGCTGTCCGGCACGGGATTTAAGTTTGGCATCGTGCACACTGCAGTATACCCTCCGCGCGCCGCCGCCGCGCTTCCCGAGAGGATTGTTTCCTTATACGAAAAGCCCGGCTCACGAAAATGCACATGCACATCGCAGAAGCCGGGAAAAACAGCATATTTTGAAGAGAATGAGGGAAGAAACGCCTTCGCTGCCTTGATGCAGGAAGCCGCACATTCCCGTGCTATGAACTTTGAAACAGCTTTGTTCTTCAAAAAACCGAACATTAAAACTACCCCTTACATGAAAAAAATCCTGCCCGATGGGCAAGATGTACATACAAAAATATATACAGGAAGCGCCCTGCATATCTCCGATATTGCAAATCTTGCCGGCATCACGGTACCGCTCTTAAAGATTTATTTTAGAATATTATACCACTTCCCGCACTGTTTGTCAACGGTTTTGAAAGAGAAAAACGCAGAATTTGAAAGAGAAAAAACATAGAAACAGGGAAGGGATCGTGGTTTTGAGTTTCACCATTTTTTATGTTTTTTTCTCTTTTTACTGTCTGCTTTATTGACATTGATCCAATTTATTCAATAGCCAATCTGCCACATCCACAATTCTAACACCCTCATATTGATATTCGGGGTTTCTTGTGCGTGCGATTACCATTTTAGGATAGGCATCTTTAATTTTTAGCAGCGGATCTACTTCTCGCTTAAAGGTATCGGGATGGGTTATATTATCCGAAACTTGAATATAAATCTTCTCGTTTCTCTTAAGAGCCACAAAATCAATCTCTTTTTTATATAAGACACCTGCATAAACCTCATAGCCCCGTCTGAGCAATTCCATTGCAACGATATTTTCAATCACTCTGCCGTTATCTAAGTTTTTCGTGCCGAGCTTGGCATAACGGAAAGTATGATCGCTCAAATAATACTTATCATTAGAAGCAAGATACTTTTTACCTTTAATGTCATATCTGCGGAACTTATAGAAAGCAAAGGCATTACAAAGATAATTCAGATAGTTACCAACCGTCTTATGATTGATTTTATCCTTGTTTGAGGTGAGAGTATCTGTAATGCTTCTTGCGGAGGTTAAGTTAGATACATTATCCATCAAGAATTGGGAAATTCTATCCATCAAAGCAGGATTTTTAATATTATACTTTTGGCGTATATCTCTTAAAATCAAGGTGTCAAAAACGGTTTCGATATAATCGTATTTATCCTCTTGCTCTTTATACAGATAAGAACCGGACATACCACCTTCAAGCATATAGTTATCAAAAGCAGTATATTTGTCTGTCAAACCAAAGTAATGAACATACTCGACAAAAGAGAATGGGTACACTTTGATTTCAAAAGTTCTTCCGGTAAACAATGTTGCTAAGTCCGAGCTGAGCAGGAAAGCATTAGAACCCGTGATATAAATATCATACATCTCGGTTGCGTGAAGGTTGTTTATGCAAAGCTCAAAATTATCACACATTTGAATCTCGTCAATTAAAACAAAATTCTCCTTGCCCTCTGCATAATTGCTTTCAATATATTCATTAAGAGCCTTGTATTCTTTAAGGTTATCATACTTAGACAGATTAAAGTTGATATGAATAATATTAGCGTCAGCAATGTTTTTTTGCACATAGGCTTTGAAAGCCTCCAACAGCTTTGATTTACCCGAACGTCGTACACCCGTCAAAACTTTAATATCGGGAGTTCCGATAACATTGATCATTTTATCTAAGTATTGCTTTCTTTCAATCAATTTCACAGAAAATCACCTCGCAAAGTTATTATACCACGTTCGTTTCCCAAAATCAATAGATTTTCACTTTTGGGAAACAAACGGTTGTATGCATAAATGGTATAACCTTTTTGTTTTATAAGAGGAATGCCGAAACACAAAAACACACCCGCCAGTCTGTGAATATACAAACTGACGGGTGTGCTTGCGTCGCAGCAGCCGGAAGTTCCGGCAATATTAAATTATAGCGGATTTTTCGCTAAAAGTCAATAGCGAAAAACTTTCTATGTATAATAGTGTTATACTGAATTGAAAGTGGTGACTATATGCCGTTATACAAACGAATACGCGATTTGCGCGAGGACAAAGATATAACACAGGCGCAGATGGGAGAAATTCTGTCATGCAGTCAGAGAGTATATAGTAATTATGAGCGCGGAGATATTGATATTCCGACGGCTACGCTTATAAAAATTGCAGATTTTCATAATGTTTCTGTAGATTACCTTATGGAAAGAACGGACAACCCCGAGATGAATAAATGACAAGTAAGATGAAAGACAGATAACCGTTTTGATTATCTGTCTCTTTTTTTATTTCTTCTTAAGTTTTTCAAAAAAGCTTTTGCGCTCGGTATAAGACTCATCGCCCACCGATTTTGCAAACTCGTGCAAAAGATCCTTCTGTTTCTTTGAAAGATTTTTCGGAACTTCAATGTTCACGCGCACAAACTGGTCTCCGCGCCGCGTGGTATTAAGCACCGGAACGCCCTTTCCGCGAAGGCGGAATACAGTGCCGGTCTGCGTACCCTCAGGCACTGTGTATTTGACCTTACCGTCAAGCGTCGGAACCTCAATCTCCGCGCCGAGAACTGCTTGTGTGAACGTAATCGGCACATCGCACATAATGGATGTTCCGTCACGCGTGAGAATATGGTGCGGACGGACGGAAACCGTGACAAGAATATCACCGTTGGGTCCTCCGTTTGTTCCCGCATTACCCTCGCCGCGAAGCGGAACTGTCTGTCCGTCATCAATTCCTGCGGGGATGTTGATTGAAAACGTCTTTGCAGCGCGCTCCTTGCCGGTACCCCCACACTTTTTACACGGGGTTTTTATAATCTTACCCGAACCGCCGCAGGTCGGGCAGACGCCGGAGCTTGAAACCATACCAAGCGGTGTACGGCGCGTAGTGCGAACCGTTCCCGAGCCGTGGCACGTCTGGCAGGTCTCTGCGCTTGTGCCTTTTTCAGCACCAGAGCCTCCGCAGGATGAGCAACGCTCTGTGCGCGTAACGTTAATCTCCTTCTTGCAACCAAAAGCTGCTTCCTCAAATGATAGAATGAGATTTACGCGCAGGCTCTCACCGCGGGTTGGTGCGTTTCTGCGGCTGCCGCCGCCAAATCCGCCACCGCCGCCGAAGAATGAGCCGAATATGTCGCCGATATCAAAATCCTCAAAGCCGCCGAAGCCACCGAAGCCACCACCGCCGGCACCGAAGTTCGGGTCAACGCCCGCATGGCCGAACTGGTCATACTTCTGGCGCTTTTCGGCATTGGAAAGAACCTCGTAAGCCTCGTTTACTTCCTTGAACTTTTCCTCAGCCTCTTTATTGTCCTTGTTAAAGTCAGGATGGTATTTTTTTGCAAGCTTGCGGTATGCGCTTTTAAGCTCTGCATCCGTAGCCGTTTTTGCCACGCCCAACACTTCATAATAATCGCGTTTATCTGCCATAGAATCATCTCCCTATTCTGTGGGGGTTTATGTTTTCTTCGGGGATAGAAAAACGTTTTGGAATGGGAAAACCAAACCCGAAGTAGTACGAAAGGTACGTCGAGGGGGAGGTTTTCCCATAACAAAAGGCATTTTCAAAATGCCTTTTGTGTTCCGGAGCGTTTTTACATCTCCGATTAGTCTACCTGTGTGAAGTCTGCATCAACAACGTTATCACCGTTAGGTGCACCTGCATCTGCGCCCATATCGGGAGCGCCCTGTGCTGCCTGCTGCTGTGCAGCTGCTTCCTTATAAAGCTTCTCGGAAATTTCGTAGAACTTCTTTGTAAGAGCCTCGGTCTGTGCCTTGATAGCCTCGGTATCATTACCCTTAAGAGTTTCTTTGAGCTTCTCGACCTCAGCAGTTACGCCTGCCTTTTCGTCCTCGGTTACCTTGTCGCCAAGCTCAGAAAGAGCCTTTTCCGTCTGATAAACCATCTGGTCCGCATTGTTGCGAACATCAACCTCTTCACGGCGCTTCTTGTCTTCCTCGGAATACTGCTCTGCTTCCTTGACAGCCTTGTCGATATCCTCCTGAGAGAGGTTTGTGGAAGAAGTGATTGTGATGTTCTGCTCTTTGCCTGTGCCGAGATCCTTTGCCTTAACGTTTACGATGCCGTCGGCATCGATGTCAAAAGAAACCTCAATCTGCGGTACGCCGCGCGGAGCAGGGGAGATGCCGTCAAGATTAAAGCGGCCGAGAGTCTTGTTGTATGCAGCCATCTCGCGCTCACCCTGAAGAACATGGATTTCAACGGACGGCTGGTTGTCTGCAGCAGTAGAGAAAATCTGGCTCTTGTTTGTCGGGATAGTTGTGTTGCGCTCAATAAGCTTTGTGAATACACCGCCCATTGTCTCAATACCGAGAGAAAGCGGAGTTACGTCGAGAAGGAGAATGTCCTTAACGTCACCTGCAAGAACACCGCCCTGGATAGCCGCGCCCATTGCAACGCATTCGTCCGGGTTAATGCCCTTGAACGGCTCTTTGCCTGTGTAGTTCTTAACAGCATCGGAAACTGCCGGAATACGTGTAGAACCACCAACGAGGAGAACCTTTGAAAGATCTGACGGTGCAAGGCCTGCATCACTCATTGCCTGACGAACCGGAACCATTGTGCTGTCAACGAGGTCAGCAGTAAGCTCATTGAACTTTGCGCGGGAGAGAGTGAGGTCAAGGTGCTTCGGACCTGTTGCATCCGCCGTGATGTACGGAAGGGAAATATTTGTTGTTGTAACACCGGAAAGCTCAATCTTTGCCTTCTCGGCAGCTTCACGGATTCTCTGCATTGCCATCTTGTCGTTTGTGATGTCAACACCGTTTTCCTTTTTGAACTCATCAACAATCCACTTTGCAACGCGGTTGTCAAAGTCGTCACCGCCGAGACGGTTGTTACCTGCCGTTGCAAGAACCTCAACAACTCCATCACCGATCTCAAGGATAGATACATCAAACGTACCGCCGCCGAGGTCGTAAATCATAATCTTCTGATCTGTTTCCTTATCAAGGCCGTAAGCAAGAGCAGCAGCTGTCGGCTCGTTTACGATACGGAGAACCTCAAGACCTGCAATCTTTCCTGCGTCCTTTGTTGCCTGGCGCTGGCTGTCTGTAAAGTAAGCCGGAACGGTGATAACCGCCTGAGTTACCTTAGAGCCGAGATACGCTTCAGCATCCGTTTTAAGCTTTGTGAGAACCATCGCTGAAATCTCCTGCGGAGAATACGCTTTGCCGTCGATGTTTACCTTGTAGTCCGAGCCCATCTCACGCTTAATGGAAGAGATTGTGCGGTCGGGGTTTGTAACAGCCTGACGCTTTGCAACCTGACCGACGATTCTCTCGCCGTCCTTTGAGAATGCAACAACGCTCGGTGTTGTTCTTGCGCCCTCTGCGTTAACGAGAACGGTCGGCTCTCCGCCTTCCATAACTGCAACGCAGGAGTTTGTTGTACCTAAGTCAATACCAATGATTTTAGACATTTTAATTTACCTCCAATTATATAAATGATATGTTTTTACTTAAATTCTCAAAAAAGTGCTTGCACTTTTTTGAAGCAAATCTTAATTTGCGACCTTTACCATTGCCGGTCTTACAACTCTGTCGCCGAGCTTTGCACCCTTCTGGAATACCTCGGAAACTGTGTTCTCGCCAAAGTCTTCGTTTTCCTCGTGCATAACCGCGTTATGGAAGTTCGGGTCAAACGCCTCTCCCGCGGGGTCAATGATTTCAACCTTCAGCTTTGAAAGCGTGTTGCAAAATTCGGTGAAGATAAGCTCAACACCCTTTTTGTAACCCTCATCCGCGCACGGAGTAGCAAGCGCGCGTTCAAGGTTATCATACACTCCGAGAAAGGCTCCGGCAGCAGCTGCTGTTGAATCGTTATAAAGCACTTCCTTTTCCTTTGCCGTGCGCTTTCTGTAGTTATCATACTCTGCCGCAAGGCGAAGGTATTTGTCGTTTGCCTCCTTCAGTGCCGCCTCTGCCTTCTCAAGTTCAGTCGGCTCGGGTTTCTCTTCCGGCGTACCGACAGCTTCTTTTTCCGCATCGGTTTCTGTCATTTCCTCTTCAAGCGTTGTCTTTTCATTTTCTGCCATTTATCTGTGTACCTCCTATTCGGTGAAGAACGAGTCCTTCAGAAGCTTGTTGAAGCCTGTTATAAAATAGTTAAGGTTTGCGGCAACCTTGGCGTAATCCATACGCCGTGGACCTACAATACCGATAACACCTTGTAAATTTTTACCCAAATCATACGTTCCGTATACAATTCCTGCATCTTTCAAGGGTAAATCGTTGTTTTCCGTGCCTATTGAATAGCGAATCTGACCGGGAAGCACATCATCGGAAAAATGCTCCTGAGCATGACGGATAATGCCCTGCTTGTCGGTAAGATAAGAGAGAAGCTCCTGTGCCTTTTCCGGGTCGCGGTATTCGGGGTGGTTGAGAATACGCGAAATACCGTCAAGATAGACATCTCCCTCGCGCGTTTCGTCCAGCACCTCTCCGGCAAACTCTGCAACGTCAACAATAAGTGATGCAAGCTCTCCTGCCTCCGATGCGGCACGCTTTATAAGAGAAAGGGAAATCTCATCAAGCGTTTTTTCGGTAAAATACATATTTAATATGCGGGTGGCTATGAAAATCTCGTTTTCGGATGGGGGATAGCCGAGCTTTATACGCTTGTTCTTTAAAATTCCCGAGCTTGTAACCACAACGGCGATTGCCGTTCGCGGTTCGATGAGAAAGACGTCAAACTTCTTGACCTTCTCACTGGATGCGTGCGTCGTCAGCGTGTAGGTCGTATAATTTGTAAGCTGAGAAACCAGACGCCCAAACTCACGGAGCATCTTTTCAAGCTCACGCATCCGGCTTCCTAAAGCACGGTTGATTGCTTCCGCCTCGCTCACGCTTATCTGCTGCGGCTGCATAAGCTCGTTTACATAAAGACGATAGCCGGCTGTGGACGGAACTCTGCCGGCCGAGATGTGCGGCTGTTCGAGATATCCGAGCTCTTCAAGCTCGCTCATTTCATTTCGTATCGTTGCAGGGGAAACATCAAGCCTCCCTCTTGCCGCAATTATCTTCGAGCCGACAGGCTCGGCATTTTCAATGTACTCATCTATAATGGCTTTCAATATCCGCCTTTTTCTGTCACTAAGGCTCAAGCGCTGTCACCTCACAATCATTTTTATGTTTTAGCACTCTCGTCCCCCGAGTGCTAATCTTATTTTACTCCTTTTTTTGAATATGTCAAGACGTTTTTTGTAAAATGTAATAATTTTTTAACAAAAATAGCGAATTTGCGCGAAATTCGCGGTTTATTTTGAACTTTTAAAAAGTTTCGGTTCGTCCAAATTTTGGTTCGGTTTTAGCACTCGAGGCATCGGTTTGTCAATTTCACATATCCGGTCCGCATCAAAACAGCGGCAGTTACGGCAAATTTTATGCAAAAACACCTTTTCCCGCACATATATGCCATCTCAACCGGCAGCAAACCGGGAATGCGCAACAAACGGCGCATTTTGTATGAACCGAAAATATTCAATTTTAAAAATTGACGTTTCGTATTATATATGGTAAAATATATAATGTATGAATGTAAAAAGGAGAATTTTCACGCTATGCTGATACTTGACGAATATAAGCTTCGCATAAATGCACTTGATGCGCCGATCGAAGAGCTTTCCCGCGCGCTTGATATTGACGGAATAAAAAACGAACTTACAGAGCTTGAGAAACAGACAGAGTCGGAAGATTTCTGGAGCGACCTTGAAAACTCACAGGTTGTTCTCAAAAGAATTTCCCGTATAAAGGAAAAGCTTGCAAAATTTGACGGTTTTGTTTCCGACCTTGCCGATATCCGTGCGCTGTTTGAGCTTGCGGAAGAGGCAGAGGATGAGGAGGCTGCCGAAGAAGTCGGAGAGCTTTTAACCGCTCTTGAAAAAGCGCTTGCCGATGCAAGAATAGAAACGCTTCTCTCCGGTGACTACGACGCAAACAATGCGATTATGAGCTTCCAGGCGGGAGCCGGAGGCACCGAGGCTCAGGACTGGGCGGAAATGCTTTACCGTATGTACACCCACTGGGCAGAGCGCCATGGCTATACTTATAAAATCTTAGACTATATCGACGGCGATGAGGCAGGTCTTAAAAGCGCAAGCATCCTTATCGAGGGTGAGAATGCTTATGGTTACTTAAAGAGCGAAATGGGCGTTCACCGCCTTGTGCGTATATCTCCGTTTGACTCTTCGGGCCGCCGCCACACGTCGTTTGCCGCACTTGAAGTTATGCCGGAAATCACGGACGACGTTGAGGTTGAAGTTCGCACGGAAGATCTTAAGGTTGATACCTACCGTGCATCCGGAGCGGGCGGTCAGCACGTCAACAAGACAGAATCGGCAATACGCATTACGCATATTCCTACAGGAATAGTTGTTGCGTGCCAGAATGAGCGCAGCCAGCATCAGAACCGTGAGGTCGCAATGCGTATGCTCAAATCAAAGCTTATCGAGATAAAAGAGCGCGAGAATTTAGAAAAAATCGAGGATATCAAGGGCGAACAGAAGCTTATCGAATGGGGAAGCCAGATCCGTTCATACGTTTTTATGCCGTACACCCTTGCAAAGGACCATCGCACCGGCTTTGAAAACGGAAACATCGGAGCAGTTATGGACGGCGATATCGACGGCTTTATAAACGCGTACCTCACACAAATGGCATCACAAGGAAAGACAGATAAATAGGTAAGAAGTTGAAACTTTTACAGGCGGCATCACGGAAAACCGATAAGTAACAACACAAGGAAGGCATTATGCGGATAAAAGAACTGTTTGCGACGTTCGGGTCGCTTGACAACAGACAGCTTTCTCTGAAAGACGGTCTTAATATTGTTCATGGACGCAACGAGGCGGGAAAATCCACCTGGGGTGCGTTTATCCGCGCTATGCTTTACGGGATATCAACACGTGAAAAAGCGAAAGCGGGATATATTCCTGATAAGGAAAGATATCTTCCGTGGAACGGAAGCCCGATGTATGGAAAATGCACACTTATTTCCGGTGGCGACGAAATATCCATTGAACGCACAAGCGGAAAAAGCGGCGTGTTTTCAAAGGTTGAAGCAAAAAATCTCTCGCGCGGCGGGGCGGCTCCCACCGGAGAAGAGCTTTGCGGCATTGCGCGAGGCGTGTATGACCGCTGTGCTTTTATCGGTCAGGCAAAGCTCGATATTGACCGCGACGCAGACACCGAAAGGAGAATTCTCTCGCTTGCATCAAGCGGCGAGGAAACCGTTTCCGCCCGCGAGGTTATTTCACGCCTCGAAAGGAGCCAACGGCTTATCCGTTCTCCGCGAGGTCTCGGCACGCTTTGCGAGCTTGAAAAAGAAATAGCAAAAAAGATATCTGATATAGAATATGCCAAAAGCACGGCAGACGAGCTTGCACGGACAGAAGAAAGCCTTGCAGTATATGCACGCGAAGAAAAAGCGCTTCTCCGCGCCATAGAAATTGCCCGTGCCGAAGAGAAAAAAAATGCGAGGTTGGTTTCTATCCGTGCAGAGGAAGCTCTCCGCGAGGCAGAAGAAAGAATAAGAAAATACGATAATTACCCGACGAAAGCGGACTACGAACTGCTTTCTGCGGACATATCAACGCTCAATCATCTCTCACTTTCGGAGCAGGCAATAAAGGCAACACTTGCGGCAGATGAACAGGAATACGAAAACGCTGTGAAGGAGATCTCCGAAAGCCGTGCATTTGCCGGAATGAATCTGGTGCTGGCAAGAGAACGCGCCAAGGCTGATACAGAGCGGCTTGAGCAATCCCGAAAGCGTAAGGTCTCACCCGCCGGTATTATTTCTCTTTGCGCTGCACTTCTTCTTGCCGGTGGCTCTTTTGCAATGTACATGGCAGGAAATATGCCTGTTTTTGCAGCAGGTATCGCTTGCTCAGTTTGCTTTGCGGTAGCGGGCTTTACTCTTCTTCTCACTTCCGGAAAACGGGAAATGCGGGAATGCATCATAGAAATTACCGAGCGATATGGCGGAGCGGACAGAGAAACAATAGAGAAAGCGCTTTTCTCTTACAGTACCGCGCTTTCACGTGTTGATGATGCGCTCGGTCAGCTGACGGAAAAACGCGAGGCACAAAGCGAGCTTTCCGGAAAACTTGAATTTTCCAAAAAGGCTGTCACAGAAATGCTTTTGCGTTTCGGAATAGATGCTGCAACTGCTGAAGACGGCAAAAATATCATGAAAACGATGGCAGATGAGCGCGAAGCCGCCTATACCGACCTGCGCGAGGCGCGTATACGCGCAGACGCCATAAATTCTGCTCAGCCAAGCGACGAGGACACAATAGAATATACAGAAGACGAAATCCCCGCATCTTCTCTTGCAGATCTTACCTTTGCAGTTGAAGAAAAAGCGGCGATAAGAAAAAATTTTGAGCTTGCTCTCGCGGCACTGCGCGAGCGCCTTTCGGGGATTGATATCTCCCGCGCGGAAAGCGAGCTTGATATGATGCACAAAAAAGAAGCAGAGCTCACGCGTTCGTTTGACGCTTTTTCGCTTGCAATTAAATGCATCGGCGAAGCAGATGCCGAGCTTTCCGAGCGTTTTTCTCCCGAGGTTGAAAAGCGTACATCGGAAATCTTCTCTGCGCTCACGGGCGGCTCCTTTGAAGTCGTAAGAATCCGCAACCGTGATTTTGATATGGATGTTGCAACAGGTGTTGCAAGCGCGCGCCGTGACGGACTTTTCCTTTCCCGCGGAACTCTTGATGAGCTGTATTTTTCACTGCGCCTTGCACTGTGCGAGCTTATCCTTCCGGAAGAGTCTTCTCCGCCGATAGTGCTTGACGATGCATTCGTGAACTTTGATGAAGAACGCCTTTCCCGTGCGCTATTACTTCTGAAAGAGCTTTCACGGAAAAGGCAGATAATCCTTTTCTCGTGTCATGAGCGCGAAGCGGCTTTCTTTAAGAACGACAGCGAAGTAAATATTATAAACCTGTAAATTGAGGGGTAGCCAAGTTATGAAAAAGTGGAAAAAAGTCATTATAATTCTTCTTTGCATAGCCGTTGTTCTGGCAATCGCGGGGTATGCAGCCTATAACATTGCATTTAATTTTGTTCAGGACAAGATGATTGAAACAATGCTTGACTCTATGCTCGATTCCGGCGATGTTTCCGTAGAAGAGCTTGAGCTTATGGCAGAGGTAACGCTTCCGGAAGAGCCGGCAACACCGTCTGAAAGCATCTCTCCCCACGTGCAGGAATCAGCTGTGTCCGCGGCATCCGAAAGCTCCGCACCTGCCGAAAAAGAGAAGGCAAAAACAGAATCAAAGCCTTCTCAAAAACAACCGTCAAAGCCACAGGTCAAACAGGAACAAAAAACCGAAACCAAAACTGAAAATAAACCCGCAGAAGAAAAAAGAACAGAAGCCGTTGATAAAATGACACAAAAAATATCAGACTCCATCACCCGCGCGGACAAGCGCGCAATGGCACGGCTTGTTACCTCGCATCTTTCGGCGGCAGACATAAAGTACCTTGCAGGACTTATCGCAGGCGGCCTTACCCGCGAAGAGAGAAGCGCAGCATACCGCCTTGCAAAGCAACGCTTTTCCGGAGAAGAGCTTGAGCTTGTTTCGATGTACTACCACCGTTACAAAAAGCAGATAATGATAGAACCCGACTATCCGGTAAAATAACCTGTTCTCTCCCTGGCGGGAGAGGATAGGAAAAGCGTAACACAGACCCGACTATCCGGTAAAATAACCTGTTCTCTCCCTGGCGGGAGAGAATAGGAAAAGCGTAACACAGACCCGATTACCCGGTAAAGTAACAATCATGCAAAAGCTGGTGTGTTAATATGGAACAAAAAGAAAAAATGCTTTCAAAAATTGAAAATTTCCGTCTGCCGGGATTCAATGAAATTCCCGATGTAGGGTTGTTTCTGGAGCAGACAACAAAATACATTTCAAATATTCTTGCACCTCTCGAAGGGGTAACAATAACAAGTTCAATGATAAGCAACTATGTAAAGAAAAAACTTATCAACAACCCTGTTAAAAAGCAGTATGACCGCGAGCAGATTGCGTATCTCATATTCATCGCCGTTGCAAAATCAGTACTCAGCCTTGAAAACATTCAGCTTTTCATCTCGCTTCAGACAGAAAGCTATACTGCAGAGATTGCATATGAATATTTCTGCCGCGAATTTGAAAGCATCCTGCGTTGCGTTTTTGAAAGGCGTGCAGTTCCCGAAATGAGCGGAACAAAAAACAGGAATACCGAGCTTAAAAATATGCTCCGCAATACCATTATCACCGCAGTTCATAAGGTGTATCTTGAAACATTTTTCGCAACGCTTGACGAGGAAACGGAAGAATGAACAAATTAAACGAATATATAAACAGCGGAAAATTTTCCGTTCTTGAAAAATCAGATATCTTAACAAGGTTTTTATGTCGCAGTGAGACGCAAACAGAAAACGTCGGTGAATTTTTTGCAGACGAGGTACACCCGGGTGCAGTTGTTGCTTTCCGCGGCGGAATGGGTGCAGGAAAAACTGCATTCGTCCGTGGTTTTGCCCGCGGGCTCGGCGAGCAGGGAAGAGTAACGAGCCCTACATATACAATTGTAAACGAATATCTTACAACCCCTCCGCTGTTTCACTTTGACCTTTACCGGCTCGAGAGTGCAGACGAGCTTTTCGAAATAGGGTTTGACGACTATCTTACCCGCGGCGGCATCTGCATGATAGAGTGGTCAGAAAATGCAGACGGAGAAGTGAGCTTTTCTCACCGGATAGATATCCAACGCGTGGAAGATGATGAAAACGCGCGTATCATAACCATATCAAGAGCATAGAAAAAGAAGGTTTTACTAATGAAAATTCTTGCAATAGAGGCATCGGCAAAGGCGGCAAGCGTATGCATAACGGAAAACGGAAAAATCCTTGGAGAGGTGTTTTTAAACTGCGGACTCACCCACAGCGTTACCGTTATGCCGTCGGTGGAATGGCTTCTTAAAACCACCGGTCTTCGCCTTGCTGATATTGACAGACTTGCAATAACGCATGGCCCCGGCTCGTTCACAGGGCTTCGCATCGGTATGGCAGCAGTAAAAGGGCTTGCCTTCGGTGCCGATATCCCGTGTTGCGGCGTATCTACGCTTGAGTGCGCGGCATACGGCGCAAAGGAGTGCGGGGAAATTATCTGTGCAGTAATGGACGCGCGTGCCGGACAGGTTTACAATGCGCTTTTCCGCGTTGAAAACGGAAAGCTTTCCCGCATATGCCCCGACCGTGCAGTAAAGATATCCGAGCTTTATGAAGAACTTATCGCTTACGGCGATGTTATCCTCACAGGCGACGGCGCAGAGCTTGTTCATAGCGAAACAGGAGGCAAATTCACTCTTGCTCCCGAGCATATCAGGTATCAACGCGCCGCATATGTTGCCTCTCTCAGCGAAACGGCAGAGTGTGTTCCTGCCGGAGAGCTTTCACCCGAGTATATCCGTCTTCCGCAGGCTGAACGCGAAAGACTTGAAAGATTAAAGAAAGAAGGAAATTAAAATGAAGGTAGCACTTGGCGCAGACAGCGCAGGATTTGCAATGAAAGAAAAGATAATCGCCCATTTGAATGAGCGCGGTATCGAAACGGTTGATGTCGGAGCATACAATGCAGAATCAAGCCATTATCCCGAATTTGCATATAAGGTTGCAAAAAACGTTTCGGAAAAGAGCGTGGATTTCGGCATCCTCGTATGCGGCACGGGAATAGGTATGAGCATTGCTGCAAATAAAGTAGCCGGCGTGCGTGCATCCGTTTGCTCGGAGCATTTTTCCGCAAAATACACGCGCCTGCACAACGATGCAAACATACTCTGCCTTGGCGCACGCGTCATCGGCGAGGGGCTCGCCATTGAGCTTTGCGACATTTTCCTCGACACTCTCCCCGAGGGTGGCCGCCATGCCGCACGTGTTGATATGATACGCGAAATTGAGGCGGGCACATACAACATATAACCAAAGAATAAGGAGGAAAAGCGTATGAAGCTTTTACAGCTGCAGTATTTTGTAACGGCATGTAAGTATAATAATATTACGCGCGCGTCGGAAGAACTGCACATCTCCCAACCGTCCATATCAAATGCAATAAAAGAGCTCGAAGCGGAATTTGGCGTAACTCTTTTCAAACGTTTAAAAAAGGGGTTTACGCTGACACGTGAAGGCGAGCTTCTTCTTCACCACGCGCAAGAGCTTCTGCAGCACGCCGAGCGGGTTTCGCTTATTATGTCGGATAAAGGCGCGGATAAAAACACGCTTCGCATAGGCATCCCGCCGATGACCGGAATTTCTCAGCTGCCAAAGCTGTACCGCGGTTTGCGCGCAATTGAGCCGGGAATAAACATATCCACGCATGAGTTTGGGGCAAACAGCCTTCTTGCTTCGCTTGCAAACGACTCACTGGATCTTGCCATTATTCCGACAAATGTTGTCGACCACGCACGTTTTTCATCAATTGAAATCGGCGAAGTGGAAACTGTTTTCTGTGTTCCCGAAGGGCACCGCCTTGCAGGCGAAAAAACAGTGGATATCCGCGATCTTCGCGGTGAGCCTCTTATCCTTTTCGACAAGGGCTTTATCCAGTATGACGTTATAACGTCTGCATTTGCCGCTGCCGGAATTGTACCGAATATCGTTCATCTGTCTTCACAGCTTTATATGATAAAAGAA
>JAFQVE010000214.1 GCA_017408185.1 Oscillospiraceae bacterium
ATCGTATCTCCTGTCAGCGGGTCCTTGTTATAAAGCTCGCTTGAGGGATTGTAAAGCTCCGGATAAAGCGTGTTTTTGAGATAGTCAACTTCTCCGTTTGTCTCTTCACGAAGCTTTTCATTTCTCTCGTGTGCAAGCGCTACGTCATATTCACCGTGTTCATTTTTTCCAAGCTCATAAAGCTTTGCAAAATCGTTACTTGGGAAAAAACGTTTACAGTCCGGGCACTGAATCTTCCACGGACGGTTCAGTCCGTCTACCGCCCACGGATATGAACCGTACTTCTGTAGGTTTGCTCCGCAGTAGCGGCATATACGGATGTCAGGGTCTGAGCCGTAACCGACATGATAGCTTCGCGGAATGCCTTGGGACGGAATCATTTCATAGAGTGCGTCCACATGCGAAAGATATTTATCCGCCGTATCAACAGCAGTCTTCATTTGATCCTTTGCCCAATCATATTTAGATATATTTTCTCTTGCTGCAAGAACTCTTTCTTCGGTATAATACGTATTTCTTGTCTTGCCGTCACGCACTGATACATTTAAGTGACCTGTATGCGTAACGCCGTCTATCGTTACTTCGGCACTTATCGTTGCCGTTCCTTTACCGGTCGGCATCATAAAGCCTTCCTCATCAACTGTTACTATGCTCTCATCCGAAGACTTAAATTCAATTGTCACTTCATCGCCGAGCGGAATTTCTGCGCCAAGGTGGTTGAGTGCAAAAACATTTATGATACCTCCCTCGGAATCCGGCTTCATTACCTGAGCATCAGATGAAAGCTTGACAGCTGAAAAACCTTCCGGGATGATTTCAAGCTCTGTTTGCGGCGAATATATTTCTCCGTTATAGCTCACGGAAGCTGAAAGCATTATCTTTCCTTCTTTGGTTGCTGTAAGAGTGTTGCCTGAAACAGTTGCCTCTCCTTCGCCGGAAACAGCAGCGGTGAAGTTCCTTTCCGCATTTGCAGCTCCGTCAAGGTCATTTCCGAATTTATATGTCATACCGCCGGCAAGGTCTTCCAGAACATCGAAGCCTATTGTTTCGCCCACTGCAAAGGAGCTCTTTTCCGGAACAATGCGTACTCCCGTTGCCGCCGGCTCTTCGCCGAGCCATTGTATCGAAAAGCTTATCGGGTAAAGATAGCCTTTTGTCTGTGCGCGGAGTGTAAGCGTCCGCGTTCCCTTTTCAAGATAAACGGGATTGAGCTTTATCGCGGAATTAAGGTCAAGAGCATCTCCGCCGGATTTGAAATTGCAGTAGCCTGAATATTCACCCTCAATATATAGCTTTGCATCCTGACCTGTTGCCACACGTCTTCCCTCAAGGATAGGCTGATACCAGCCGGAGTGGTCAACGGTAAAGTCGATTGCAAGGTCTGAATTTACAGTATTATCCGCAGCTGGTGCGCTGAACTGGATTGAAGTCGCAAGACAACGTATAGATTTGTAGTTTCCGCCGAGCGCTTCTTTAACGCGCGTCGGTGCAGTTTTGTCGCGGTTGACACACCAGCCGTCAGCTTCAAGCGTCGGATTAAGTGCTGAAAAGCTTCCGGTTATTGAGCGGAAATCCCAGTGTTTGTTCTTCGGATTTTCGCCTGTTACCTCAATATCAAACGGAGCGCTTGTTACCACTTCACCCTCGCGTAATACGACTACCTGCACGCATGCTGTGCCCTCAGATATACCTGTTACAGTTCCGTTTTCAGAAACTTCAAGAATATCGGCATCTGCCTCATTGCAAAGAGAAAACTTAATATCTGAATCGGATAAATCTGCTTTTTTTCCACTCTCGTGCAGAACTGTTACGCCAAGCTGCTTGGAGAACCCTTTTTCTATGCTGTCGTCACCGGTTATCGCAGCACTGACAAGCGGAGTGCTGTCGGTTATTTTTATCTCAAAGGTTTTCTCTGTGCTGTAGGTTTCTGTCTTTGCAAGAACAGTGAAGCTCGCGGTTCCCGGCTGCTTTGCGGTGATTTTTCCGTTTTGGTCTATCTCAGCAAGCCTTGTGTTATTGCTCTCATAGAAAATTGATATGTCATTGCCTTCATATTCCGTACCGTCAGTGTTAATGCATTTTACGGAGATTTCAGCTTCGGTATCGACCGAAAGTGTCTCGGGATGCTTTATCTCAATGCTCTCAAACAGAACCTCAAGCCCGGACAGTTCCAACGGTATGCGTCCTGTTTGTGTTGCATTGCCAATTGCGACCTCTGCAAATATCTCACATTTGCCGTTGCTGACAACAGTGATAACTCCATCCTCAGAAACTCTTGCAACCCTTTCGTCAGTCGATGAGTATTTTGCAGTTATCTTCCGGTTATCGTCACCGGAGATTATTTCGTTTCCTGTGTTTGTAAGTGCCCTGAATGATGTTTCAAACGTATCATATGTCTTTGGATTTTCAATCGGCTTTACAAGGCTAAAATCAACTGTTTCAAAGCTTACCTCATGAAGATGGAGATTTGCAATATAAAAATCGGCATTTTCATCATCCATTGCCGTAAATTCCACACG
>JAFQVE010000215.1 GCA_017408185.1 Oscillospiraceae bacterium
AGGTCACGGTATGAGCGTTGAATATATGTCGAAGTCCGGTAAGGTAACTCTTGCTTGCCTTATTGATGCAAAAGACGGTTGGAAGCTTCTTCTCTCCGGCGGTGAGTGTTTAGAGCTTCCTCAGGCACCGAGCTTTGCACCGCAGTTCCGCTTCAAGCACGAAAGTCTCTCCGTAAAAAACTACTTAAAGCAGATTATCGAAGAAGGCGTTGCTCACCACGTCTGCCTTGTATACGGTGACTACCGTGAAGACTTAAAGCTCTGGGCACAGTATACAGGACTTAATATTGTTGAAATATAAAGGAGGAAAATAAAATGAAAAATTTAAAGGACAAAGTATGGCTTCTCGGTGAAACACCGGGCTCACACCACAACGTAACAGAATACAATCTTCCCGGAGTAAATAAGATGACTCCCATGGAGGGCCTTGAGTTTCTCGGAATAAAGAATCTCTGCCGAATGAAGATGCGTGTCGATATGGGACTTACCTATATGGAAGATCCGTATATCGTAGGAGATGCAATGGATAAGTGCTGTCTCTCCCTCGTTGGCTCCGGCGAATGGAGACCGGGAAGCGGAAAGATTGACGATATGGATGAAATCCTCACAGTTGCAAAGAAAGACAAGAGAATCGTTGCCGCAATAAATGACGACTTTATGTGTGGTGACCGTCCCCTTATCTTCACTCCCGAAGTGCTTCGTCAGCAGAGAGAAACTCTCCATAACGCACTTGACCGTCCCCTTGAGCTCTGGTCTGTATACTATGACCGTGACCTTGAAAAGGACGTTTTTGCACAGTCAAAGGAATTTGACGTAACGACCTACTGGACATGGTACAGCGAAAATCTCCGTGACCTCGAAAAAAGCCTTCAGTGGGCACGTTCTCTTACAAAGGATGGTCGTGTAATCCTCGGTGTTTATACTTACGACTACGGCAATGGTTGTCCTATATCCGATGACCTTATGAAGTTCCAGCTTGATTTCTCCTATGAGAAGATGCTCTCCGGCGAAATTGAAGGAATTATGCTCAACGGAAGCTGTAATATGGATCTCGGTCTTTCGGCTACGGACATCACGAAAAAGTGGCTTGATGATATGACTGAATAGTATATTTAAACAGCAGAAGGATTTATAGACTTTTCGGATAGTTTAATAAATAATATGAACGCAGTAGCCAAATACGTTTTGCTACTGCGTTTTTTATCTTATATATCTTTCTGGTTTGTGTAATTGGGCAAAAGCTTGGGAGAGACGGATGAGGTCTCAATTCCGGCACTCTTAAGCTCATTGTCAAACTTTTTGATATGCTCAAGTGTAAGCTTTCCCACAACTGTTTCTTTTGAGACCCTTGCGGCATTTTTTCCGGCACTTCGTCCAAATACGATAATATCAAGAAGTGAATTTCCCATAAGTCGGTTCTTTCCGTGGATTCCGCCGACAACCTCACCTGCGGCAAAGAGGTTTGGTATATTCGTTGTCATACAATCCGGTGTTATGTCAAGTCCGCCATTCTGATAATGAAGGGTGGGATATACCAATATTGGCTCCTTGCGGATGTCAATGCCGTATTTTTCAAACATTCGCATCATGGCAGGGATTCTTGCTTCAATTGTTCCTTCACCGCCGATTTCTTCGATCATGGGAGTATCGAGCCATACGCCATAACCGTTGTCTGTTTTTATCCCGTTTTTTCGCTCGGTACATTCACGGATTATGGAGGCTGCAGTCACATCACGTGTTTCGAGAGGATGCATAAACACCTCACCGTGAACGTTGACAAGCTTTGCACCGAGAGAGCGAACCTTCTCCGTAACAAGAGCACCGAAAATCTGAACAGGGTGAGCTGTACCCGTAGGATGATACTGGAGTGTTTCCTGATAGAGAAGCTTTGCTCCGGCACGGTAACCGAGAACAAGGCCGTCTGCCGTTGCACCGTAGTGATTGGAAGTGGGAAATCCCTGATAATGCATTCTTCCTGCACCGCCGGTTGCAATAACAACGGTTTTTGCCTTTGCAACAAGGATTTCCTTTGTTTCCATATTCATAAGAACTGCGCCTGCGGCTTTTCCGTCCTCGTCGAGAATAAGCTCAATTGCAGCCGTAAAATCAACAACGGGAATATTGCGGTTAATTACTTCATCACGAAGGGTTCTCATAATTTCTGCACCGGAGTAGTCTTTTGCGGCGTGCATACGCTTTCTTGAAGTGCCTCCGCCGTGGGTAGTAATCATTGTACCGTCAGAATCCTTGTCAAACTCCACACCGAGATTGCCAAGCCATTGAATTGCCTCCGGAGCATCACATACAAGCTTTGAGAGAAGGTCTCGCTTTGCGGCAAAATGTCCGCCACCAAAAGCATCTATAAAGTGAATTGCAGGTGAATCGTTGGGTTTGTCGGCAGCCTGAATTCCGCCCTCAGCCATCATTGTGTTTGCATCACCCATACGGAGCTTTGTGACGATAAGAACATCTGCACCTGCCTCATTTGCTTCGATTGCGGCGGATGCACCGGCACCGCCACCGCCGATAATGAGAACATCGGTTTCGTAATCAGGGTTTTCGAGGTTGATGTCGTCCGGGGAAATGCGGCTGTGAGCCTGAAGAATTTCCGCAAGCTCAACGGGGACCTTTTCGCCCTTATTAGGACCTACGTTAAGAGCTATAAACTCATCACTCTTATAATCAGGATGGAAAGCTGAAAGCAAATCTTCTTTTTGTTCCGCTGTCATTCGTTCCGGTTCTAAGGCAATGTTATTCTTGCGTGCCGCCTCAACTGCGGCGAGAGAAGCCTGAAATTTTTCCGAATACATTTTCTTTCCTCCTTATTCTTCGATTTCACGGGTGTTGTAAAGCTCTTGGAGTTCTTCAACAGGCTTTTGCATAAGTGCCTCTATAAGCTCGGTAAAATCGCCGTTTTGGATTTCCTTAACACGGTCTTTGAGATGTGCGCTGCCGGGAGCAAGATACTTTCCGTTGATTCTGCGTGCAAGCATTGCAACCTGAGGGTGAGAAATTCCCGCAGGGCATCTTGAAGAACAGACACCGCACATAACACAGTCAAAAGATTCCTCGGCACACTTTTCAAAATCGCCGCGTTGGGCGTATGCAATATACTGCATAACGTTAAGCTCCTGAGTACAGCTCTTGGTGCAAGCATTGCAGCCGATACAAGCGTAAATCTCGGGATATAACTGCATCATAACAGCTTCCGAAACGGGGATATTCTCAATGTCATACCCCTGCTTGATGAGAGGAAAGAAGGGAAGTGTTGCGATATACATATTGTCCTGAACCTTGGTCTGGCAGGCAAGACAAGCTTTAAGCTCACGGTCACCTTTAATTCTGTAAATGGTGGCACAAGCGCCGCAGAAACCATTGCGGCAACCGCAACCGCGAACTAACTGATAACCGGCATATTCCATTGCAGTCATAATCGTAAGTTCTTCCGGAACGGCGTATTTCTTGCCAAATATAAATACGTTAACAAATTTTTCCATGGTATTTCTCCTTTAATACTCAGACGGAAGCTCGTCCAGCTCATCACAACGGAAAACAGGTCCGTCTTTGCAAACATACTTGGAACCTACATTGCATCTTCCGCACTTACCAACACCACATTTCATACGAAGCTCAAGTGTTGTATAAATCTGTGTTTTATCAAAACCAAGGGAACAGAGCCCGTCAAGGGTAAATTTAATCATAATGGGAGGTCCGCATAAAACTGCCACCTTGTTTGTGTCAAAATCAAGCTCTTTGACGTAGTTCGGAACAAAACCAACGTGACCATCCCATCCTTCCTGGGGATTATCTATTGTGAGATGTACATTCACGCCTGCATCCTTTGACCACTCTTCGATAATTTCGTTGTAATCAAGGAGGTCATCCTTGCTTCTTGAACCGTATACTATATCGATGTCACCATATCTGTCACGGTAGTGACGGCAATAGTTAATAACGGAACGAAGCGGAGCAAGACCGACACCGCCTGCAATAAAGAGAAGGTTTTTCCCTGCAAAAACATCGTCAACGGGGAATGGGTTTCCATAAGGACCCCTGATTGTAATCTGCTGACCAACCTCGGCACTGTGAAGCCATTCCGTAACACATCCGCATTTTTTTATGGAAAATTCCATAAATTCCTCATTGGTGGGGGAGGATGTAATTGAGAACATCGCCTCACCAACTCCGGGAATAGAGAGCATTGCACATTGACCCGGTCGATGGTCAAAAGCCTTTTTGCCATCCGGTGTAACAACTCTGAATGTTTTGATGTCGGGAGTATCAATTCGTACATCGGTGATCACGCCGATATGGGGAATCAAAACGTCATTTTTCACTTTTTTCCCCTCCAAACTTTTTCATTACCTTAACTATATTCATCGAAATTGGGCATTTCGCAAGACAACGTCCGCAACCTACACAACCGAAAATACCGTCATTATTTTCCGGGAAATATACAAGCTTGTGCATAAAACGCTGGCGGAAACGCTCTTTTTGAGTGAGTCTGTTGTTTCCGTGAGCCATTTTTGTAAACTCCGAATACATACACGAATCCCAGCAACGATAGCGGATGACGCCGTTTCCCGTGTTGAAGTCCTTGATGTCATAGCATTGGCAGGTGGGGCATACAAAGGTGCAGGTTCCGCAACCGAGACAAGCTTCCGAAAGCTTATCCCAAAGGGGAGAATCGAAAAGCTCTGCGGTTTTGCCACCGCCAAAAGTATTTGTGTCCACCTTTGAATTCGGGAGACGACTGCAGATTTTTGAAATTTCCTCTTTCTGCTTTACAACTGCCTCGTCGGAGCATTCTTCCGTTACGGAAGAGAGTTTATCCATCAACAAAGCACCTTTTTCGGTGTTTGGGGAAAAATATACTTCCGTATCTGTCTTCCAGGCGGAAATATCTCCATCGGGATTTTCGGGAGAAATTCCAAAAGAAGTGCAGAAGCAGGTCTCTGACGGACGGGAGCAGGCAACAGAGATTATAACGCCGTGTTCACGTCGTGTTGCATAATAGCTGTCACAAGGCTCGGATAAAAAAACACGATCCAAAATATCAAAGCTTTTTACGTCGCAGGCACGAACTCCGAAAACAACAAAATCCTCGGATTCTTTGCGTATATCCGTAAGTTCAATGTTCTTTCCCGAAGTCTTGAATGCCATAAGGTCTTCTGTTTGAGGAAAGAAAAAATCTTTGGGACTTTTTGTTGTATTGAGAGACTCAGACCACTTTGTGCCTTCTGTCCATTGGGAAAAAGCAGAACTGCCGTCACTTCCGTCTACCGGGAGATACAGAGTCATACTTTTTGAAATTTCGGCAAAAACAGAATTTATTTCCGAAAGTGAGCATTTACGCATCTGTATCCCTCCTATGGAAAATTTCGCAGGGTTCTATGTCTTCGGTGGTATAGTCTGTAAGCGGAGCGCGAAGACCAACTTCTTCTCCTGCCTGATACTCACCGTAGAATTCATTTATATCCTTGATAAACTTGCGGTTTAAGAGATGAAGCGGAATATTCTGAGGACAAACTCTTGAACATTCTCCGCAATCTGTGCAACGGCCGGCAACATGGAATGCACGTATTATGTGGAAAAGCTTTTCTTCAAAGCTGTTTGCGGCAGCCTTGTTTTCAACGCCCGAGGAAGGATTGTTGAACACGCATTTTTCGCAGGTACAGGCAGGACATACATCACGGCAGGCATTGCAACGGATGCAACGTGAAAGCTCGTTCTGCCAGAACTCAAATCTTTCCTCCGCCGTCATAGCTTCAAGCTTTTTTACCTCATCAAAGCGACCTGATTCAAGAACGTTTCCGTCTTCTCCGAGAAGCTCATCGTAGGCAACGTGTTTTTTGCTTTTGCAGTTTTTACAACGCTCGGCAAGGACATCCGTGAGAGGGACAGAAATGGGAGAGTCACTGTAAAGTGTTTTAACTTTAAGGATTGCATCCTCTGAATCAATAGAGATGATACCTTCGCCGCATACTTTCTTTATAAGCCTGAAATCTGCCATACCATCGCAGGGAACGGCCACAACATAAACCTTCTCACGGTCAAACTTGTGTTCCGTAAGAAGCTGGTTAAAGCTATATGTATCGCAGGGCTTTAAGAAAACAAGAATCTTTCCGTCAACACCCGAGGCTTTTGAAATAAGGTATTTTGACATATTAGCACCGCAAAAATCATTCCACACAAAGTTTCGACGTACCTCCTCCTCACTTCTGAATACGGCGGGGGAAACGTCATAATCAAATTCACCGCGGCTCCAGCCGAGAACGCAGGAAACTGTGTTTGCGGCAAGCAGAGAAACTGCTTTTTCAATGAGTTGTTCACGTGTTATCACTTGCATCGCAGATCCTCCAATCTCTTGTTTTCACCGAGCTTTGCTACGGTTTCAACAAAATCATTCATAGTTGCGGCAAATTTCGCACCTTCTGCGGCAGAAACCCATTCAATACGGGTGCGTTCTTTTTCAATACCGAGATAGTCAAGCATTGAGAAGAGCATTGCCATACGGCGGCGTGTGTAATAATTGCCCGAGACATAGTGACAGTCTCCCGGATGGCAACCGCAGATGATAACCCCGTCTGCACCACGCTGGAATGCACGGAGAACAAACATGGGATTGACCCGGCAGGAGCAGGGAACACGGATGACCTTTACTTCCGCAGGATAATTCAAGCGGTTATTACCTGCAAGATCGGCACCTGCATAGGAACACCAGTTGCAGCAGAATGCAACAATCAGGGGTTTATGTTCTTTCATTTGCATATTGCATCTACCTCCGCCATAATCTGTGTGGTTGTAAATCCGTTTAAGTCCATAGCACCTGAGGGACAGGTGACCGTACAAGCTCCGCAACCCTGGCATACTGCAGGATTGACGGATGCGACTCTTCTGATTTTCGTTGTTCTGTCGGGAAGTCTGAATTCTTTTTCTTCATAGGTGATAGCACCGTATGCACAGACTTTTCCGCAGGAAGAACAACCGTTGCACATCCATTCGTCGGATTTTGCAATGCAGGGGTTTCCCGTTAATTTGTCTTTTGCAAGAAGTCCTATTACCTTTGAAGCGGCAGCACCTGCCTGAGAAACCGTTTCGGGGATATCCTTCGGACCCTGGCAGGTTCCCGAAAGGAAAACGCCTGCCGTGGGGCTCTCAACGGGGCGAAGTTTTGGATGCGCCTCGGTGAAAAAGTCGTTGGTGTCCATGCTTGCAGTAAGCATCGTGGCAAGTGGTCGTGCAGATTTGTCAGGCTCAATTGCCGCTGCAAGAACAACCAGGTCGGCATCAATGTGAAGTTGCTTGTTTGCTATCAGATCGGAAGCCTGAACCTTGAGCTTTGAGCCTTCGGGAGTAACTTTTCCCACCATACCCTTTATGTAATTAACACCATATTCCTCAACTGCACGGCGATAGAACTCATCAAAGTTTTTGCCGGGTGTGCGGACATCTATATAGAAAACATAAACTTCTGTGTCGGGATATTTATCACGGGTGAGCATTGCGTGCTTTGCCGTGTACATACAACAGATTTTTGAACAGTATTCCTTTCCTTTTTCGGCACAGGCAGAACAACGTGAGCCTACGCATTGAACAAAAACTATTGTGTGGGGATGCTTGCCGTCCGAGGGACGTAAAAGCTTACCTGCAGTAGGACCTGCGGCATTTGTGAGCCTCTCAAATTCAAGAGAGGTAATTACGTCCTTTGATTGACTGTAAGCAAATTCATCGAATTTATCCATACTTATGGGATTAAAGCCCGTTGCGGCGACTATTGCACCATATTTCTCTTCGATATATTCATCCTTCTGGGTGTAGTCAATGGCACCGGCGGTGCATACCTTTGCACATATTCCGCACCTTCCGTTTTTAAGCATATTACACGCATTGGGGTCAATGGTAGCCACCTTCGGAACAGCCTGAGCAAAGGGAATATATACAGCACTGCGATTATCCATACCAAGATTGAATTCGTTAGGAATCTTTTTCATAGGGCACTTTTCAACACAAGCACCACAGCCTGTACAGATATCTTCTTTTACATATCGTGCCTTTCGCTTGATGGTAACATCAAAGTTTCCCACAAACCCTTTTATCTCGGAAACCTCGCTGTATGAGAAAATCCTTATATTTTCGTGTTGGGCAACCTCAACCATTTTGGGGGTGAGAATACAGGCGGCACAGTCAAGGGTGGGAAATGTCTTGTCAAGCTGTGCCATCTTTCCGCCGATTGTCGGTTTTGTTTCCACGATATCAACGGGAAAACCTGCATCGGCGATATCCAAAGCTGTCTGTATTCCGGCAATACCTCCACCGATTACAAGAGCACGTTTGGTTACAGGGGATTCTCCGGGGGTGAGGGGAGTGTTCAAATTTACCTTTGCAACAGCCGCCTTGCCGAGGATGATTGCCTTTTCCGTTCCTGTTGCCATATCTTTATGTACCCAGGAGCATTGCTCGCGGATGTTTGCAATTTCAACCATATAAGGGTTTATTCCTGCCTGAGAGGCAGTCTTTCGGAATGTTGCCTCGTGCATACGGGGAGAACAGGAGCAAACAACTATGCCGCCGAGCTTGTGCTCTGCTATTGCGGCCTTAATCATATCCTGACCTGCCTGAGAACACATATACTGATAATTGGTGGAAAAAACAACACCGGGTTCATTTTTCAAAGCTTCGGCAACGGCTTTTACATCAACGGTACCTGCGATATTACTGCCGCACCAGCATACAAAAACGCCAATTCTTTGCATATGTCTTTTCCTCCTTACTTACTGTATTTTCGAAACGCACTTACGATTGCTTGTTGCGGCATATCTTCATCAAGAAGTGCCGGAACATCGTTTGCCGTCATATGGTTTGCACCTTGTTTTCTTATCTTTGAAAGCCTTATTGCTTCAACAAGCTTTGCAGGCTCAACGTTTCGGGGGCATCTGTCAATGCAGGCAAAGCAGGAAAGACATCTGTATAAAGATTCGGAGTCGAGAAGAGATGATATATCACCGCTTTCCACCATATAAACAAACTGATGGGGATGATATTCCATCTCATCATAGGCAGGACAGGTGGCGGAGCATTTGCCACAACGCATACATTTTTTCGGATTTACTCCGCTTATGCGAAGCACTTCTTCACGAAGGTTTTTGTTATTCATGGATATCCTCCTTGATGCCGAGAGCCTCAGCTAAAATTTCCGTGAAATAAACAACGGGTATGGGGCTTCCGTTCTTAATGAGATTGTATCGGCAGAGTGGGCAGGCTGTTATAATCATTTCTGCACCGGCGGCAATGGCATTTTCAACCACCGAATTACTGCTTTTCTTTGCAAGCGTCGGACTTTCCATAGCAATATATCCGCCACAGCACTCATTTCGCTTTCCGCAAATTACGGCATCACCACCGAGAGCACGGAGCATATCTTCCATAATGGTCGGGTTTTCCGGATCATCCATTTTCATAACACTTCCGGGACGGAGAAGAAGACATCCGTAATAGGCGGCAATTTTTTTGCCGTTCAGAGGATTTACAACCTTTTCTTTCAAAGCATCAAAACCGACAAGATCACGCAGCATTTCAAGATAGTGATAAACTTTTGCATCTCCGGCATATGGAGAATCGCAGGACAAATATCTGTTTGCTTTGTCTGCAAATTCGGCGTCGGAAATCATCGCGTTGTTGGTCTGCTTGATAACGTTGTGACAAGCAGAGCATACGGTCACAAGAGGCTGACCTGAGTCTCTTGCCGCCATAAGTGCCCGAACAGAGGAAAGTTTTGTTGCAACCTCATCCCGTGCCGTGGTAAAAACACCGCCACAGCATTGCCAGTTATCTATTTCTTCAAGAGTTACGCCAAGAACTTCGGCTGATTTTCGTGCGTATAAATCAAGCATTTTTGCTTTGTTTTTAAGTGTACATCCGGGGAAATAACTAACCTTCATTTTCTGACCTCCGCCTTATACCGCTTCGATATGTGAATTTGTTTAAATTTTAACAACCTCCGTATGATACCACATATTTTTTTGAAATGCAAGAGTTTTTGTTAAAAAAAAAACAATTTTAACAAATCTTATTTTTTGATTACCAAAAGAGAAAGTCAGAAAAGGTATAGATATCTGAAAAAAACACACCACAAGCCTGATATAATCCTCTCGGTAATTATCAGAATCTTGCGGTGTGTTTTCTTTTATTCTAAATATTTTAAAATGCTTCCCGTCTCTGTAAGTGAAATCATCCCGAAAAGCATTCGGGGAAGATGGAACGGTCCTTTGAGAACTGTGCCTTTGTTTGTTGAAACAACTTTTCCGTCGGGAGTGCATTCTTCAAACCATTCGCCACATTCTTTGTCGGCAAAATGGAGGAAAGCAAATTCTTCAAAACGATCTGCAATCTCTTTGTATTTTTTGTCACCGAAAATATTGTAGGCAAGGTTATATGCAATTATTGCCTCACATTGCGGCCACCATATATAGTCCTCATTTTCAAGCTTGAATCTTCCTGTGCGTACAACAGAAATAGTGTCCTTAACATCGTCGGGAATTGCATATTCGAGAAGCTTTCTGCCAAATGCACGGATATTGTCGTCGTTCTTCGTCTCGCCCTCACAGAGGACAAACCAGGCGGCCTCGTAAACGTGTCCGGGGCAGATGTATTTTGCCATATCCTCTGAAAGCACGGCATCGCCGATGGGAATATATTCACGAATGGTGCATAAATCATCACGGACATAACCGCCGTTTTCCATATTATAGAGAGCTTCTTTTGCAAGTGCCTCGTATTTTTCTGTGTTTCCGCCAAGGTTTCGCATAAACTGTGCAACGGAAAGCATTATCATCTCAAGTCCGAAAACGGTGCAGGGATTTTCTGTTTTTGATTCGGGAGATTTTGTATTCGGGTTTTTGTATAAGGAGTACATAACATCGAAATACATTTCTGCACGCTTTAACGCCTCGGGATTTTTTGATGCTCTGTAATACTGGGCACAACCTATTGCGGCAAATGCCTCGCTGTAATAATAATCTCCTGTTTCAATGGGCGTGCCTTCACGGGTGCAGGTGAAGGGGAGACGACCGCCGGGAAGTGTGCATTTTTCATAAAAAGAAAAAATCGTCTCACAAGCTTTGAGATATTCCGGGCGTTTCTCGACCATATTATAAGCCACGGCAAATGTCCAGAGGGCACGACCGATAAACCATACATTTTTTTCTGTTGAATATATGTTTCCTTCTCTGTCAACCTGATGAAGAATTCCGCCACATTCCTCGTCAATTGAATGCTTGAGCCAGAAGGGCAAAACATCTTCTGTGAGATATTTTCTGTAAT
>JAFQVE010000216.1 GCA_017408185.1 Oscillospiraceae bacterium
CCCCCCCCCCCGAAAAAATCAAGCATTTTGGCGGTTTTTTTGAAATTTTCCCGCAAAAAATTTATAAATTATTTCAGCAAATTATTTTTTTCATATCACAAGTATTCATTTCCGTTTTTGCGGGCATAATGCAAATATGTACTGAAAAAGGAGAGAAAAAACATGAAAAAAATAATTTCAATATTAATTGCACTCACAATGCTCTTTGCCTTCACCGGATGTATGGGCGACGGGGGTTCCGAAGAAACAAGCGCGGCAGTGTTTTACTACACCTACTCCGACCCGTATATCTCCACCGTGCGCGCAAGTCTTGACCGCGAGCTTGAGGCCGCGGGCATAAAGTATCAGGACTACGACTCAAACTCCAGCCAGACCACCCAATCCGAGCAGGTTCAGACCGCCATTACAAACGGTGCAAATCTTCTTATAGTGAATATAGTTGAAACCGGCTCAGATGATGCCGCACGCGGAATTGTCCAGCAAGCAAGAGCCGCAGACATCCCCCTTATCTTCTTTAACCGCGAGGTTTCAGATGAGATTATCGCAAGCTACGAAAAATGCGCATTTGTCGGCACGGATGCCGCAGAAGCCGGGCATATGCAGGGCGAAATGATTGCAGACTACCTTCTCAAAAACTATGATGCGGTTGACTTAAACGGTGACGGCACAATTTCATATGTTATGTTTAAGGGGCAAAACGGAAATGCCGAAGCCGAGCTCCGCACAAAATTTGCCGTTGAGGATGCGAATGCCGCATTGAAAGAAGCAGGCAAGCCCGAGCTTATGTTCTATGACAAGAACAACCGCGACAAATATCTTGTTGACAAAAACGGAACCTGGGCGGCAAGCGCTTCAAACGAATATATGACGACAATCCTCACCGAGTATACCGAAAACAATAAAAATATGGTTGAAGCCGTCATCTGCAATAACGACGGTATGGCTGAGGGCGCAATAACCGCGCTCAACACCGCGGGATATAACACCGGAAGCGGAAAGACGATTCCTGTTTTCGGCGTGGATGCAACGGAAGCAGCGGTCTCTCTTATCGGCGCAGGGAAAATGACCGGAACGATTAAGCAGGATGCCGTAGGTATGGCAAAGGCGCTTTCCCGCCTTTCCTCAAACATCAAGAACGGCAAGGACCTTATGAGTGACACGTCAGACCTTAACATTGACGAAAATGTTTCCAAAATCCGCATACCTTACGGAATTTACACGGGCGAACAGAAGGAACTCTAAAGGAGAAATCGGATAAAAAGCTATGGAAAACGATGTACTTCTCAGGATGCAGGGCATCTCAAAATCCTTCCCGGGTGTGCGCGCACTCGATAACGTCTCCCTCGATGTGCGCCGCGGCACGGTTCACGCACTTATGGGCGAAAACGGCGCAGGCAAAAGCACGCTTATGAAATGCCTTTTCGGAATTTATACAAAAGACTCCGGCAAGATACTGTTAGAGGGCAAGGAGGTTTCGTTCAAAACCTCAAAAGAAGCGCTGGACTGTGGCGTAGCAATGGTGCATCAGGAGCTTAACCAGGCGCTCAAGCGCAGTGTTGCCGACAATATCTGGCTTGGGCGCTACCCAACCAAGGGTCCGCTTGTGCAGGAAAAGAAAATGCATGAAGACACGCGCGAAATTTTCAAAAAGCTCGGTATCGACGTAAATCCCGCTCAGATAATGGGGAGCCTTCCCGTCGCGAGGCGGCAAATGGCAGAGATTGCAAAGGCGGTATCATACAACGCGCGCGTTATAGTTTTTGACGAGCCGACAAGCTCGCTCAATGATGCCGAGGTTGAACAGCTTTTCCGTATCATAGATATGCTGAAAAAGGGCGGCACGGCGATAATCTATATTTCCCATAAAATGGAAGAAATTCTGCGTATCTCCGATGATATCACCGTTATGCGCGACGGACGGCACATTGCAACGGAGCCGGCAAAGAATATGACGATGGAAAAGATAATAAAGCTGATGGTAGGCCGCGAGCTTGGAAACCGTTTTCCGGAGCGAAAGAACAAACCGGGCAAGCCTCTCCTCGAAGTGGAGGGGCTCACCTCCCGCTATTCAAACCTGCGCGATGTTTCCTTTACTCTGCGTGAAAGCGAAATCATCGGCGTTGCAGGGCTTGACGGCGCAGGCAGAACGGAGCTTCTGGAAAACATTTTCGGTCTGTCCGCGCGCGAGAGCGGGCGGCTTGTTCTGCGCGGCAGGGAGATAAAAAACCGCAATGCGCGGGATGCGATATCTAACGGCTTTGCGCTCGTAACCGAAGAACGGCGCTCAACGGGGATTTTCGGAATCCTTTCCATCCGTGCAAACACCACAGTATCAAGCCTGAAGAAATACCTTTCATACGGTTTCGTCCTCAACAAGAAAAAAATGAGGCGCGCAACAGATGATATGATAAAATCTCTGCGCATAAAAACCCCGACACAGGATACAAAAATCCGCTCGCTTTCCGGCGGTAATCAGCAGAAGGTAATCTTCGGCCGCTGGCTTCTTACCGAGCCGGACATTCTTCTTCTCGATGAGCCGACGCGCGGAATAGACGTCGGCGCAAAGTTTGAAATATACAGCGTTATCGGAAACCTTGCGGCAAACGGAAAGTCTGTTATTATGGTATCGAGCGAAATGCCCGAGCTTTTGGGCGTATGCGACAGAATCCTTGTGATGTCCGGCGGACGGCTTGCCGGTGAGGTGAATGCAAAGGACGCAACACAGGAACAGATAATGACGCTGGCAACAAAGTATGCGTAATAACCCGCAAATCGGTTATTGCAATGCAAAACTATGTATAATTCCATTTTGCATTTTGCACTCTGCATTTTGCATTTACTAAGAGGTGGCTAACTTATGGAAAACAAAAAGAACACGCGTTTCCGGCGCGGTTTTGACGAATACAAGACGCTCGATCCCGCCGAAAAACGCCGTATGAAACGCGAATTTTTTATAAATAACGCGCTGTATATCTTTCTCATCGCCGTTATAATAGCAATAGCAATATACCGCCCGCGATTCCTTTCCCCAAGCTCGCTTATCAACATACTCTCGCTCTCCGCCGCGAATCTGCCGATTGCGCTTGGAATAGCCGGCGCAATAATTCTTACCGGCACTGACCTTTCCGCCGGCCGCGCCGTCGGACTCTGCGCGTGCGTTGCTGCTTCGCTTCTGCAGGCATCGGGATATGCAAACAAAATGTTCCCGGAAATCGGAACAATGCCTGTGTTTCTCGTTATCGCCCTTATTATTGCCATCGGCGCACTTATCGGTGCGGTAAACGGCTTCTGCACGGCAAAGTTTAATCTCCACCCGTTTATAGTTACTCTTGCAACCCAGCTTATCATCTACGGCGGGCTGCTTATGTACCTCACTCTCGGCACGAACAACGGACAGTCCATCTCCGGGCTTTCCGAGAGCTATACAGGCTTTATCAACGGAAGCATTCTCTCGGTCGGAGGTACGGCGATACCCAATTTCGTGTGGTATGCCGTTATAATAACTATAGTTATGTGGTTTGTCTGGAATAAAACCACTTTCGGGAAAAATATGTTTGCTGTCGGCTCTAACCCCGAGGCGGCACACGTCTCCGGTGTCAACGTCACGCGGACGATAATCCTCGTGTTCACGCTTGCCGGCGCACTGTACGGCGTTACCGGATTTATCGAGGGCGCGAGAATCGGCTCCAACAGCGCATCAACCGGTCTTAACTATGAGCTTGATGCCATTGCCGCATGCGTAATCGGCGGTGTATCGTTCGTCGGCGGTATCGGCAAGATACGCGGCGTTATAATGGGCGTTGTTCTCTTGCGCATAATCTTTGTCGGGCTTACCTTTCTCTCGGTCAACCAGAATATGCAGTATATCATAAAGGGACTTATAATCCTTATCGCGTGTGCGATAGATATGCGAAAATACCTTGTGAGAAAGTAGGGTGAGAAACAATGCGGAAAATAAATCCTTACGCGAATGTATCGGTCGGCATCCGCCTTCTTGATGCGGCAATAATTGCAATGCTTACACTTCTCAGTGTGCTTATCTGTGTGCATTTTTGATTCTTTTCCTTTTTTAACTCTCTTTTTGTTGACAAACCCCCATATAATATGTATAATTATTGTACAAAGCCTTGCGGCGCACCGCCGCATCTTTACAACAAATTATGGGAGGTTTCACAATAATGAAAAAGGTTTTGGCACTTACACTTGCAGCTGTTATGGTTCTTGCATTTGCAGCTTGCTCCGCCCCCGCAGAAAAAGAAGTTCTCACAATGGGAACAAACGCAGCATTCCCGCCGTATGAAATGGTTGATGAAAACAACAACATCATAGGTATTGATGCTGAAATCGCTGCTGCTGTTGCAGAAAAGCTCGATATGGAGCTTGAGATCAAGGATATGGCTTTTGATTCTCTTATCACTGCTGTTTCCTCCGGCGCAATCGACGTTGCTCTCGCAGGTATGACAGTTACCGAAGAGCGCAAAGAAGCAGTTAACTTCTCCGACTCTTACGCTACCGGCATTCAGGTCGTTATCGTTACAGAGGACAGCGCTATCGCTTCCATCGATGACCTTGAAGGCAAGAAGATCGGCGTTCAGTCCGGCACAACCGGCGATATCTACTGCTCCGACACACCGGAGAACGGCGGCTACGGCGAAGATGCTGTTTCCCGCTATGACAACGGCGCTCTCGCTGTTCAGGCACTTCTTAACGGTCAGGTAGACTGCGTTGTTATCGACAATGAGCCGGCAAAGGCATTTGTTGAAGCAAACGAAGGCCTTAAGATTCTTGACACCGAGTTTGCAGTTGAAGATTATGCAGCTGCTATCGCAAAGGAAAACACAGAGCTTCTTGATAAGTTCAACACTGCGCTTTCCGAGCTTAAGGCAGAGGGCAAGATCGACGAAATCGTCGGCAAGTACATCAAGGCAGAGTAAGTTCAAAGCAACTTTGTTGCTTTGACGTGAATAGTGAATAGTGAAAAGTGAATAATTTCGGTGCAAATCGCAAAGCGATTTGATCTAAATGTTTTTGCATCGCAAAAACACATCAATTATTCATTATTAATCATTCATTGTTCATTCCTGACTGCAATAAATCCCGAAGGGCGATGTAAACATCGCCCTTTTTTCTCAGGAGGAAGTATATACAAAATGAATGTTCTTACATTTGCCAAATGGGCAGCGGAGATGGCACCGGGCTGGATACTCGCTCTCCCCGAGAGTCTGCAGCGCCTGTGCTTTCAGTTCTTCCAGGTTTTCGTTTTTGAAAACCGCTGGAAGTTTTTCACCGACGGCCTTATCACTACGTTTGTCGTAACAATCGGCGCACTCATTCTCGGTGTTATCATCGGTATGGTTGTTGCCATAATCCGCTCGACTCATGACAGCTCGCGCGGAAAACCGAACATTTTTCTCCGCATTATAAACTCAATATGCAAAATTTACGTCACCGTGCTCCGCGGCACTCCGCTTATGGTTCAGCTTCTTATTATGGGCTTTGTCATAATGGTGCCGAAAAGCACGTTTGACACAAACGTCTGTGCTATTATAACGCTTGGCATAAACTCCGGTGCGTATGTTGCGGAAATCGCGCGTTCCGGAATTATGTCAATCTCGGCAGGTCAGATGGAGGCAGGAAGAAGCCTTGGTCTTAACTACCGCCAGACGATGAGCTACATAATCATCCCTCAGGCGTTTAAGAATATTCTCCCCGCGCTCGGCAACGAGCTTATCGCGCTCCTTAAAGAGACCTCGCTCGTCACCGTTATCGCGCTTCAGGACGTGACAAAAGCGGCACAGGTAATAGTCAGCAAGACCTATACGGCAACAATCCCGTACATAAGCCTTGCTCTCATTTATCTCGTTCTTGTTATGATTCTTACCAAGCTTCTCGGAATACTTGAAAGGAGGCTGCGCGAAAGTGATAAACGTTAAAGGACTGAAAAAATCGTTCGGCGACCACGAGGTTCTCTGTGGCATCGACGAGCATATCAAAAAAGGCGAAAAGGTCGTTATCATCGGCGCGTCCGGCTCGGGAAAGTCTACCTTTCTCCGCTGTCTGAACCTTCTTGAACAGCCGACGGGCGGACAGATTTTCTTTGAAGGCACAGACATCACCAACCCGAAAAACGATATAAACAAGCTCCGTCAGAAGATGGGAATGGTTTTCCAGCAGTTTAACCTGTTCCCTCATATGACGGTAAAGGAGAACATAAAGCTCGCACCGGTAAAGCTGAAGCTTATGACGGAAGCTGAAGCAGAGGAAAAAGCGCTTGCGCTTCTTTCCCGCGTCGGTCTTCCCGAAAAAGCAGACGCATATCCCGGCCAGCTTTCCGGCGGTCAGCAGCAGAGAATAGCAATCGCCCGCGCACTTGCCATGAATCCGGATGTAATGCTCTTTGATGAGCCGACATCGGCACTTGACCCTGAAATGGTCGGCGAGGTTCTTGAAATTATGCGTGAGCTTGCTGATGAGGGAATGACGATGGTAGTTGTTACCCACGAAATGGGCTTTGCCCGCGAGGTTGCAACGCGCGTTCTCTTTATGGATGAGGGCGTTATCGCCGAACAAGG
>JAFQVE010000217.1 GCA_017408185.1 Oscillospiraceae bacterium
CCGCGATAAGGTTCTCTTCTCAGCAGACGGCTTCGGTAAATTCGGCGCGCTTGACGCGGATGAAGACTGGGCATGCGAGGCACGCCGTTATTACATCGGCATTGTCGGAAAATACGGTGTACAGGTTCAGAATCTTCTCAAAAAAGCGGCAGCTCTTGACATTGAGAAAATCTGCCCGCTCCACGGCCCCGTTCTTTCAGAAAATCTCGGTTACTATATAACTCTCTACAACACCTGGTCAAGCTACCAGCCTGAAGAGGCGGGCATTGTAATTGCCTATACTTCGGTTTACGGCAATACGAAAAAAGCAGTTGTGAAGCTTGCAGACAAGCTCCGAGCAAAGGGTTGCCCGAAGGTTGTCATAAACGACCTTGCGCGCTGTGATATGGCAGAGGCTGTTGAGGATGCCTTCCGCTACAGTAAAATCGTTTTTGCGACAACAACCTACAACGCAGAAATTTTCCCGTTTATGCGAGAATTTATAAACCACCTTACCGAGCGTGGTTTCAAGAACAGGACTGTTGCATTTGTCGAAAACGGAAGCTGGGCGCCTCTTGCGGCAAAGGTTATGCGCGAAATGCTTTCAAAGTGCAAAAATCTCACCGAGGCCGAAACTACTGTCAGAATTATGTCGGCACTGAATGATGAGAGTATGGCTCAGCTCGATGCGCTGTCCGATGAGCTTTGCCGCGAATACCTTGCACAGCAGGATTCCACAGCGAACAAGAACGACCTTACGGCATTGTTCAATATCGGCTACGGTCTGTATGTCGTCACATCAAACGACGGCAAGCGCGACAACGGTCTTATCGTAAACACCGTTACACAGGTAACAAGTGTTCCGAACAGGATTGCCGTTACAATAAACAAGGATAACTATTCACACCACATTATAAAGAATTCCGGAAAGATGAATATAAACTGCCTTTCCGTTGATGCTCCGTTTGAAGTTTTTGAGCGCTTCGGCTTCCAAAGCGGAAGAAATGCCGACAAGTTTGACGGCTGTGATGTTCTCCGTTCAGATAACGGGCTTGTCTTCCTTTCGCGCTTCATAAATTCGTTTATGTCGCTAAACGTTGAACAATATGTTGATCTTGATACACACGGAATGTTTATCTGCAGCGTTTCGGAGGCGCGCGTCATCTCCGACCGCGAAACAATGACATATTCATATTACCATGAAAATGTCAAGCCGAAGCCGAAAACCGAAGGCAAAAAAGGATATGTCTGCAAAATCTGCGGATTTGTATATGAGGGTGACAAGCTTCCCGATGACTTTGTCTGCCCGCTCTGCAAGCACCCCGCATCTGATTTTGAAGAGATAAAATAAATTTTCAGGAGGTTTTTATTATGAAGTATGTATGTGACGTATGCGGATGGGTATACGATGAGGACGCGGGCGATGAGGAGCTCGGATTTGCCCCCGGAACAAAGTTTGAGGAGCTTCCGGACGATTTTGAGTGCCCCCTCTGCTTTGTAGGCAAGGACAGCTTCAGCGCCGAAGAATAAAAGTGAAGGTTAAAATGCTCCGGAACGCAAAAAAGTAATTTTTTGCTGCGGGCAGGCCGAACTGCTCAACGTACTATGTGCTTTTTCAGGTTCGGTTTGCCCATTCCGAAGCTTTTTTCCATTCATTTCTGAAATTTATACATAGGGGTACATTTCTATGACTATGGTATTGCTTACAGCGCTCGGCGTGGGAGGCGCAACCGTATTCGGCGCTCTCATCGGCTTTGCGTTCAAAAAAATATCCACAAAATTTTCCGACATTGTTCTCTCCTTTGCAGCCGGAGTTATGCTTGCGGCGGCAGTGCTCGGTCTTGTTCTTCCTTCTCTTGAATACGGCGGGAAATACAGTCTTTTCATAACCGTTGCAGGAATATTTACCGGGGCGCTGTGCTTAAATCTCATCGACAAGCTCGTCCCCCATCTCCACAGGCTTGCGGGAGCTGACCGGGAAGAGCACAACAATGCCAATTTAAACCGCGTGCTCCTCTTTGTCGCGGCAATCGCAATTCATAACTTTCCCGAAGGAATCGCGGCAGGTGTCGGCTTTGGCTCAGGGGACGCATCGCAGGCGCTTATCATCGCCGGAGGTATCGCCCTGCAGAATATTCCGGAGGGAATGGTGATAATCGGCCCAATGCTTGCTGCAGGCATTCCTGCGGGCAGAACGTTTATCTGCGCTCTTGCAACAGGTCTCGTCGAGGTTCTCGGCACATTTATGGGGTATTTCGCCGTAAGCATTTCTTCCGCCGTGCTTCCTTTTGCTCTTGCATTTGCAGGCGGCACAATGCTTTATGTAATCAGTGATGAAATGATTCCCGAAACCCACGCTCACGGCAATGAGCGCGGAGCAACCTACGCCTTGCTCGTGGGCTTTTGCGTAATGCTTATAACCGATGTCCTTTTAGGATAACTCAACCATTTTTTAACATAGGAGACCTTTACATGAACAAACTTGTTTCAGTCGGCTTTGCCAGAAAATGCATCACCCCGCGGAACGAAATCACTCCGCGGGGTGTGTGATATATTATTCCTTTTTAACCTTCAAATACAACGTTGCCGTTTACCATTGTGAGAGAAACATCGATATTGTCGTCGAAGATGATGATATCTGCATATGCGCCCTCACGAATTGTTCCGCGATCACGGAGATTTGCCATACGCGCGGGGTTCGCAGTAGCCATACGCACGGCATCAAGAAGCGTGCAGTCTGCCATATTTATCATATTACGGACAAGGCGGTTTGTTGTGGAAATACTTCCCGCAAATGCTGTACCGTCCATAAGCTTTGCCACGCCGTTTTCAATAATAACTTCGTAGCCGTTCTTAAGGCTTCCTGCGATAAATGTTCCGCCGTCAGCAGCACCCGCTCCGCGGAGAGCATCGGTAATAAGCGAAATGCGGTCAACGCCCTTGAACTTTACGATAAACTTTAAAAGCGATGCCGGAAGGTGGCAGCCGTCTGCGATAATTTCAACGTCCATACCGTCAATCATATATGCCGCCTCAACAACACCGGCATAGCGGTATGCGTTTTTGCGGTGAACAGTGCTACAGCCGGAATAAAGATGCGTTATAAGCTGATATCCCCAGTCGTATGCTTCCATAACGCAATCATAATCTGCATCGGAATGACCTACAGCAACAACTACATCGTGATCCATACAGTGACGTGCAAACTCTGCAGAGCCGGGAAGCTCGGGAGCGGAGCTCCAGCGGGCAAGCTTGTCACCGTATTTTTCAAGAAGCGGGAGATAATCCTCCTTCTTCGGCGGAGTTATGTATTCAGGGTTCTGTGCACCTGCCTGTGCAAGCGCAAAGTACGGGCCTTCGAGGTGGATACCGGGCATATATGCACCTTTCGTATTCTTTGCGTTTGCCTCATCAAGAACCTCGAACATCTGAACATATTCTTCAATAACGCCGGAGGAAGCAGTCGGGAGAAGCAGGGTTGTACCGAACTTCGCATGAAGCTCAGCCGCTGCAAGAAACGCATCAACTGTTCCGTCCATAAAGTCACCGCCGCCACCGCCGTGGACGTGGATGTCGATAAATCCGGGAGAAATGTACTTGCCGCCCGCATCGTGACCGACGTCAAACGGGCGCTCCTGCGCAGTTACCGCAACAATGCGCTCACCGTCGGTGTATACCGCAGTACCCTCAGGGGCAATGGTGTTTCCGAGAATTACTTTTCCGTTATAAAACTTATGTACCATAATCATTCACCTTTTTATAAAGATTTTACATATATAATAATAAAACAATTTCCGTAAAAAAGCAACAGTTATTTTTGGTTCCGATGATACAGAAAACTTTTGGTTGACATAATGGTTACAATATGTTACAATATATGTAATCGTTTTGTAATTAGGAGTAATTTTTGTATGAGGAAAATCTTTACAGGCGCTATTATTGCGCTGTGCCTTTTCTGCGGACTGCTCTGCGCCAATGCAGCAA
>JAFQVE010000218.1 GCA_017408185.1 Oscillospiraceae bacterium
AGGGTATAATCTTTGAAGAGGAGGAGAATTGCTTTATGAGAACAGATATTTTTCATCGAAAACCCGATTTGTCTCCGGACACACTGGCGTATCCGTCGCTCTTTAATGAGCTTAACGCAATAAGCGGCGGGGTGTCCGAAATAACGCCTGAGCTTGCGATGGAGCTTGGATATACCGTCGGCGAGATAGCCGAGCGCGTGGCGGTGAGTTATTCTGACCACAGTGTATGCAAGCTTCTGGCAAATGCTTTTATCGCGGGCGCAGGTTCTTCCGGCGTACAGATAACGGAAACAGATGCGGGATTTTTTGCCGCTGCGGCGTATATTGCAAGGACGTTTCTTTTTAATCTCAGTGTCTTTTTTGAAAATGACGGTGGAAGATTCCGCGTGCGGATGATTGATAAATACGGGCTTCCGATTGAACGCGAGCTTCAACGTAAAATAGAATTTTATGCGCATCGCGCATCTTTCCCGCGCGTGGGTGCGGCAGACACGCTTATGCCGAAAAGCATAACAGGTGTGCGTGAGGCATTTTCTCTTTCTGCATCCGGAAAAGGGGTGCTTGACGGATTTGCAGTTTCGGTTTTCGGAAAAAGTGCCGCCGCCGAAGGGCTGCGCTACGCACTTGATGCTTCCGGAGCAAGGGTTATTCCGCCTAAGCACGGAGTTGTCGCTTTTTCTGTATCGGATGACGGTGAAAAGCTTTGCATAAGGGATGAGGATGAGCGGTGGCATGACGACGGACACACGATGGCGCTGCTTTCTCTGATTCACTTTTCCAACGGAGAACAAGAGCTTGCTGTGCCAACGTCTGCACCGAGCGCGCTTGAGCAAATTGCTGCGGAGTTTGACGGAAGAATCCTGCGGATAGGAAGGGACAGCGGAGCGCGAGAAATCTTTGTTTCACAGAATGTTCTTGCTGATGCGGCGTCAAGTGCAGTTTTCTTATGTGCGTTTCTCTTGCAGACCGGCGATGATGTGCGCCGTCTTATGAGGCAGCTTCCTTCGTTTACGTTGGTTTCACGTGAGGTGACGGTGGCGGGGAACAGAAGAGAGATTCTTTCGCATCTTGCCGACGGAATATCCGGTACCCATAAAGAAAATACGGGAGAACTCCGTGTTTGCGCAGATGGCGGATGGGTGAGCATTTCTCCGGCACGGTCAAAAAGTGCGCTGCGGGTGACCGGAGAGAGCATAAATGAGGAAATTGCGTCCGAGCTTTGTAATCTTTACATTGAAAAGGCACGCGCTGTCGACAAAACAAGTCATAAATAAACGCTGGACAATTTTACCAATTTATGTTACAATATTAAATAACAGCCGCATACGGCATTTGAAGCAGTCATTATTTCGGAATTACTATATATGAAAACTTAAGAACGTTTTTTCGTTTTTCAGTCCGGGTTTCCTTTTCCGGCACCTCCTTTCATCGCTGTAGTCGGGTATGGCGATCAGCGGGGGCTTCCGGTTGGGACGCGGGTATCAAGCTGTGCAAAAACGTTTTGTTTTTGCACTCTTCTACATAGTATTTCGGTGTATATTGAAGTTTTATATATGAATGGAGAAGTGATAGCTTAATGGCACAAAAATTAAAAGTATTCGCTCTTGGCGGATTAAATGAAATAGGTAAAAACATGTACGTCTATGAGTACGCAGGCGAGATAATTATAGTTGATTGCGGCGTTGCGTTCCCGGATGATGATATGTTGGGAATAGACCTTGTTATTCCTGATATAACTTATTTAAAAAAACACAAGAACCGTGTTCGTGCAATACTCATAACCCACGGTCACGAGGACCATATCGGTGCGCTTCCGTATGTGCTCA
>JAFQVE010000219.1 GCA_017408185.1 Oscillospiraceae bacterium
ATAAACAAAGTTATCTCTGACCTCGTTTTTCGTTACATACCAAAGTGTATTCTTTGTCGAAACGCCCGGAACAGATCCGTCTCTCAAATACATACTGTTTTCAAACTGACCGTGGTCAACGCCATGCCTTACAAGCAGGTTTTCTCCAACAACAATGACATCAAATGAAAACTCTCTTTTCTCTCCGCCAAGCTCTGCAAGAACGTCTACCTTTGTTTTGCCGATCTTCTTCGCAGTGAACTTGCCGTCTTCTTCCGTTACTACAGAATCGTCATATATATCATATGTATACTTTATTCCGTCACCGGGGTAATTTCCGCTTGCATCCGTTATTTTCACGGCTGCTGATTCGCCTTCCGAAATAAAGCCCTGCGGAAAATCAAAGGAGAGCTCATCAGGAAGTGACGCTGCCTCGCCGCGTGATTTTACGGTGATTGTTTGCGGTGCGCTCGTTACTGAATTTTTATCTGTGCTTACGGTTACCGTAATATCGGTTGTTCCGGAATTTACGGCATATATATCGCCGGCAGAGCTTACCACCGCAACAGATTCATCCGAGCTTTGAAACTCGACATTAACATTGTCAAGCAAAACGTCTCCGCCGAAATTGTCCGTTGCACTTGCAATCGCCTTTGTAAATTCGCCCGGATAAAGCTGGCTCTTCTCAAGCGAAACAGACGCACTTTCAAGCTCTATGTCCGCTGTGAGCGTCAGCTTGTTCAGATAGACATACGTTCCGTTAAGCGCTCCGGAGGAATTGCTTCTTGATGTTCCGGGACTGAAAACAAAGTAATGCTTTCCTTTCTTAAGCTCTTTCTTCCCGAGAGATAGTGTTTCATTTTCGGTATCTGACTTAAACTTTTTACTTGTCAGCTTATTATCCGGAATAATGCCGTCCTCTAATTTCGTTACGCTGTTCACGTTAAAAAAATACACATCAACATATGTCTTCGTACCATAATTAGCGGGAGTAGCGTTTACGGAAAGAGCATAGTTTCCATCTTTCGGAACATCAATTTCAAAAGCAATCCAATATGCTTTATCTTCATCTTTATTGTCCGTTTTATCAGGATTTTGAGCCACAAGCGCAATCTCTCCGGTTTTCTTATAGGCTCTTATTCCCCCTGTACTCGAAGTAATATCGTCGTGCCCTTTGGAATTAGCCGCATATTGCCAAAGGTTATTGTTTGTAGCATAGGTCAATGAGTCATAGCGAATTGGCGGATCTTTTACCTGAAACTTGTCCTCAAAATCATATACAACCACATTGCCGTTCACGCTGCTTTCCGCATATGAAAGCGGAAGCACCGACAAAAGCATTGCACAAACAATAATCATTGATACAATTCGTTTCATTAGTTTTTCCTCCTATCTACGTTTTTCGTTTTATCACAATGACGAGGATTTAAAATCCTTTTACAATCCTCAATGTCACTGTTTTTACATTATTGCATACACTCTGTAAGTGCTTTATAATAATTAAAATCCTGCTGTGCATACCATACGCGATCACCTGCACGGGGCGCCTCTATGCCTATCGGACCTGTAAATCCAACCTCGCGAAGCTTTTCAAGATATGCGCGATGGTTTATCTGTCCATCACTAAGCGAGGTCGCAATGCGGCTTGTCGTTCCCGGTATGTATGAAGAATTCTTAAGATGAACATAAAAGAGCTTATCTCCGTAAATGTCAATAGCCTCTTCAACAGTCGGGCGCACCGGAAAAGCAAAAGTGTTGCCGTAATCCATATTGATTCCCACCATGGGGCTGTCGATAAGATCAACAAGCTTTTTTGCCATATGCGGCAGGTCGTGAATATAGTTCATATGTGTTTCAAAAGCGAATTTCACGCCTATTTTTTCAAGCTCTTTACCAATCTGACGATATGCATCCGCCGTAAGCTCCCATTCTTCAGAAGTTGCAGCAGCACTTCCGTGGAATTCATAGGAAGAAGCCGGTGCTGTTGAGATTGATGATGTGATCCATGCTGCATAAGTATTGCAAACTGTTGTCCCGCAAAGCTCGCTTGCAATCTTCGCTTGTTCTATTGCATCTGAAATTGATTTTTCCCGTATTTCTTTATCTGCGCTTGTGCAATCGCGAACGCCGATTCCGAAAAGAATGTCGGAAAGCCCATACTTTTTCTTTCCTTCAGCAATAAGCTCTGCATATTCACGGAACGAAAGCTCCTGAAGCTCCACAGGTATTTTTCCGCGAAATTCAATTCCGTCATACCCGATATCCGCCGCCATTCTGCAAATACTGTCAACGGTGTTTTTCCCGAACCGGCCGTTTCTTACCTCGCCGTAGTTGATGTGCATTATAACAGGATTCATTTCAATCTGCCTTCCCTTCTAAAAAACCTTCTGTTCCAACGGATTCTGCTGTTCAATCTCTTCGAATATACGAACCTCAGTCAATATATGCTCAGGCTTGATAAACAGCTCGCCGCCGTTGAACATATGGTCATACAAACGATGGTAGAAGCCGGAGGTTCCGTGCTCTTTGCCATCCTTTTCAATTTCAATTTCTTCCTTATGCCAGTTAATCTTATCCGTACAGAATGACGGTGAGCCGTCTTCCTTATGAAGCGATTTAAGCTCAAGAGTCGGCTGGGGGCTTTCGCTTTCGAGATAATATTGATACTCTATCTTCTGTGCAGAAACGCGCATTGCTCCGCGGTCACCGTAGACATAGAATCCCCATTCCTCAGCAAAAGGATCTGCAGGGTTAATCTCTATTTCAAAACGTGTTCCGTTCTCATATTCAAGAACTGCAAAAACGTAGTCTTCTGCATCACCCACGGAATTCCATATTCCAAGCTTTGACTGAATCTTCACGGGCATATCGTCCGTTCCTGCAAGATGAATGCACTGCTCAAACGGATGCGGACCTGTGTTTTTCATTGCTCCTGCATTGTTCTTGATAACAGTCTGCCAGTCATAGCGGCGCGAAAATGCATTTCTGCGCACTTTTACAAGCTTCACATTCCCGAGTATTCCGGACTTCATTATCTCTTCCATCTTCTCAAAATTTCTTTTAAGTCTTGCTTGCTGGAAGATTGTGAAAATTACATTATTTTTCTTTGCAGCATCTATAAGCTCACAGAGCTCAGCAGATGTTTTTGTGATTGGTTTTTCGCAAAGAACATTAAAACCGTGATTTAAAAGATCAAGCGTTGTTTCATAATGCATCTGTGAATAGGATGTATTCACAACAAGATCTATATCATTTCTGTTGAAAAACTCTTTATAATCGCTGTATGTATCACAACCGTAATCTGCCTTTGCCGCTTCCGCACGCGCAGGATCAAGCTCAGCAACTGCAACAACATTCACGATGTCGTTATTTTCTGACCTGAAAAACAGTCCATGAATACCGCAACCGCTTCTTCCGTATCCGATAAG
>JAFQVE010000220.1 GCA_017408185.1 Oscillospiraceae bacterium
ATAAGCCTGGTCAAATAATTTCAATCACCGCAGTCAACGACGACGGCGGTGATTTTTTACACAATATATTTTTTCACTATTGGAATTTTATTGAGAATATAAGAAATAATTCCGGAGAGGAACAATGTAAGCAAAAGCTCCGATAACAGATACGCCGGAATACTCGACAAGCCTTTCAGCGGCTGATATGACCTTAAAGCATCAAGAATAAGCACATGTGAAAGGTATACACCAAACGTAAGCTTCGAAAGCATCTCCAGCAGTTTTTCTGAAGCCGCGCCTTTTGGTTCGGAATTTAAATGATATTTTCCGAATATGAAAACAGCAACAGACTGAACCAGCACGTTTCCGGAGAAATAGCTGTAGTATTCTTCACAAACTGCCCCGGCTTGCAATGATGCATTATGGGTAAACAATGCAGTTGTAAAAAAAGCAAATATACCGAGAGAATATATAATCACTCTTCTTTTTTTTGAAAGCTCCATCCGGGAAAGATAATATCCTCCGACGAAATATGCGCTATATCCGGTGACCAGATTGAATTTAGCTTTATCAAGCATATCGGAAGCAATCGACATATGCGGAAGCTTCGCCGCGGCAGGTAACAAAAACGTGAAAACAAGGCATAATATCAAAAAATATCTCATTATCTTTTCATCTTCACATATTTTTCTATATACAGGAACTGCTACATAAAGTGATGCGATTATAAACAGAAAATACATATGATAATGCCCGAGCAATACATTTTTCGCGAAATCGGTGATATTGCCGTTATAATTAATGACCGCATAAACGATTGCCCAGAACAGAAAGGATATAACTATCCTCAGAAGAGTTTTGCAATACAATGACTTTATATCAACTTTTTTCTCAGGATTTAAAAACAATGCTCCTGAAAGCATTATAAAAACCGGAACGGCAAATCTTGAAAAGCTGTCAAGAATATTACACATCTGCCACGCATCTGTTCCCAAGCCGTGACAAAACAGCTCTGCACCGCAAATATGGATAAGCACAACCGCCACAGCAGACAAAACACGCAGTCTGTCGTAATAGTATACACGCTTCTGCACAAGACACCTCTCCCCTCGGATATAACTATGGGCACCTTGAACAAGGTGCCCAATAAGTTGAATCTTTGATTATTTTTAGCCCTTAACGGAACCAATCATAACGCCCTTAACGAAGTACTTCTGCAGGAACGGATAAACCGCGATAATCGGAATAACCGCAACTGCGATTGTAGCGTACTTGATAGAGTTTTCAGCAAATGTGGTATCACGAGCTGCGCCTTCAAATTCATCCATAACAGATTCCATAACGATCTGACGAAGGATGATCTGGAGCGGATATTTAGCCTCATCGTTGAGGTAAATGAGCGGACCCATAAATCCGTTCCACTGTGCAACTGCAACGAACAAGCCGATTGTAGCAAGAACAGCGGTGGATGTCGGGAGAACAAGATACCAGAGAATGCCGATATCATTAAGACCGTCAAGACGACCGGACTCTTCGATTTCCTTCGGGAAGCCCGCAAAGAACGAACGCATAATGATACAGTTATAAGCACCGAATGCGTGCGGAAGAACAATAGCCCAGATTGTATCAAGAAGACCAAGCCACTTGATGCAGAGGAAGCCCGGAATCATACCGCCGCTGAAGAACATCGTAATCATAACAAGAATGTTAAGTGTCTTACCTCCCGGAAGTCTGTTTGCCTTACTGAGTGCATAAGCACCGGTAGAAAGAACAAAGAGAGCAATCGCAGTACCGACAACAGTATAAACGATCGTGTTCTTATAAGCGGTGAAGATAAGCGGCTTTGCAAGAACGAACTTATAAACCGCAAGGGTTGCACCAAACTTACCGTCAATTTTCGGCCAGATGCCGACGCTGTTTGTGATAACATCCCATGTTCCCGAAAGAGAAACGGAAATCATATGCAAAACCGGGAAGAGCACAACAATGAGAACAATCCAAAGGAAGGCGTTGCGCAAGAACCAACCTACAGTATATTTATTTCCAACCATTTTGCATTTCCTCCCTTACCACAAGCTTGTTTCGCCGACAGTTTTCGCTACATAGTTGGATACAATAACAAGCGTGAGAGATACGAGCGAGTTAAAGAGGCCAACGGCTGTACCGTAGCTGAAGCTGTTAGACTGAAGACCCTGCGTATAAACGTATGTAGAAATAACCTCAGACGTCTCATATGTAGACGGAGACTGAAGAAGGAAGACCTTCTCAAACCCTACACTGAAAAGCGATCCCATTCTAAGAAGAAGCATGGTGATGATTGTTGGAATAATACTCGGAAGAGTGATGTTCCAGAGACAACGCCACTTGCCTGCACCGTCAACAACCGCTGCCTCATAAAGCTGCGGGTCAACGTTGGTAAGAGCTGCAAGGTAAACAATAGCACCCCATCCAAGCTCAGACCAGATACCGGAAGCGATATAAATAGTTCTGAAATATCTTGCATCAGCAAGAATGTTTGTTGCCTCAATGCCAACAGACTCAAGAGCCTTGGTAAGAATACCACCTGTCGGAGAAAGCATCATGGTAACAAGACCTACAACGATAACCGTTGAGAAGAAGTGAGGCATGTAGCTGACCGTCTGCACGATTTTCTTGAAGTGCATATTCTCACACTCATTAAGAATAAGAGCAAGAATGATCGGTGCCGGGAAGCCCCAGAGCAAGCTCCAGAAAGAGAGAAGGAAGGTGTTTCTGATCATTCGCCAAGCATACTTGTAATTAAAGAATCTGACGAAGTTTTCAAAACCAACCCAGTCACTTTCGAGAAGTCCGATAAACGGCTTATAGTCTTTAAATGCAATGATAAGACCGTACATCGGGAAGTAATAGAACAGTGCAAGGCAAATTACGGATGGTGCGACGAGCATCAAAAGATACTTACCGTCGGAAAGCTTTTTCAACCATTCGGGTTTTGCACTTGCGGGTGAGTTTGGCAGAACCTCTGCCGCAGCGTTTTTTGTCGCCCTCAAAGTATTCAACTCCTTGAAATTTTCTTTGTGCCCGTCCCCTGCGAAAAACGCAAGCAGAAAACAAACACTTTTCTTTATTATAATGCAGCAGCTTTCCGCGCATCGAAAAACAAACTGCAAAATAACCGGATTTTTCTTGCGAAAGAATCGCTTGTCCCAAGTGTAAAAAATATGTAGAAAATTTTTCATATCATACATTCAACTTTTTCACATGCTTATTATACAACAAGTTATCCGCAATATGAATTATCATTTTTTTAAGTCATCACTATATTTTGTGATTTCAGTAAAAATAATTATGAATATAACAAATGATAGCGAAATTTGCTTAATTTTAACTTTTTCAATATAAAAGCGAGCTATTTTTGCTTTTTTTCTCATTTTCACGTAAATACGTACACTTTTGCAAGCTTAACAACTTGTTAACAAACGCCGAAATCCGACATAATATTTAAAGATTTACCACTAAATACCAATCATTTCTTATAGTCGTCACCAAAATGCTTCTTGCGATACTCTCCCGGAGTATATCCGGTATACTTCTTAAACAAACGGATAAAGGTGTTTATATTAGGCAAACCAACCATTGCCGCTATGTCTTTATTCTTGTTCTGAGGATTCTCACTGAGCTCAAGAGCTTTTTTTATTCTGTAATTATTTACATAGTCACTTAAATTCACATTCATTTTCTCTTTGAAATATGAAGAAATATATGCACCCGTAAGCTTAAGCTTTTCCGCAAACAGATTCAAATAGATATCTTCGGCGTAGTGGTTGTCAACATAATCGAGAATATAGCTTATTATATAATCGTCCTCACGCTTATTCTGCCGCAAATACTCCACAACATCACGAAGAAATGCGATGCACACTCTGTTATATTCTTCGGGAGTATATGCCCTTTCAAGCCCGCGGTATACATTTGAGAGATTGATACTTTGTGGAAGCGTATGAAGTGTACGGTTAAGTAACTTTACACCGCAATTGATTATCTCAGTACACAGCAAATGAAGTTCAAAGCTATTTATCCCTTTCTTGATGTTATACTCTAAAATCTCACCAACCTTATGTTCCACGTCTTCAACCGCACCATTCTGCAAAAGTGCCGAGAGCTTGCCCATTTCTTCAACAGAGAAATAAAACCTACCTCCTCCGCGGGCAATTTCACCTTCATAAAGAACCTGAGTTTCCGGAACAGGTCTTGTGTGTCCCGAAATATCTATGAGAACATCATACACACGTTTGATGTTCTCTATTCCATTGTAAATATCCGAAACAGCCACTGTGAAAAACGCATATTCAGATTCATTTGAGAGCTTTGAAACAATACTTTCGACAACATCTTTTTCCCCGGAAAAATTCTCTCCTATATCAAACACCGACACTATTCCGTTGTTTTCGATCTGGAATGTAGTTGCCTTCACTCCCCATGTTTCCAAATACATTTCTATAAGCTGTTTTAAAAAGAACGTGGCTTTTCCGGAATCATCCCCGATATATTTATCAATCTCCTGCTTATAATTCACACGGAGATACATCATAAAGAAAGACCTTGTTACATCGGCGTTTTCTTCAATGTCATCAATCCCAACGTAAACATCGCGCATTCGTGATTGTAAGAATAACGAATCCAGAACAGACTCTTTATGGTTACTCTCCACAACAGTTCTTATATCATGCGAGGTCAGCAATCTGATTCCTTCAAGAAGCTGGGAGTAATTTTTAATGCCATTTTCAAATTTAGCCTGAATGTTAGAGTTCCCGGACATCTCACCCACAAGAGCTTTCGCCTTTCTTGCATAGCTCAAAGCCGTAATCAACGCAAAAGCCACAGCAACAAGCAGGAACACCGCAAAAATGATAACAGATACAAAGCCGGCATTCCCCTTCGCTCTCCGGAGCTCCGGTTTCGTAATCACCTTGAACACCTCAATGTCTCCGTTCTGATTATCAAAAAACCTCAATATATGTTCGCTGTCAGTCTTTGTTCTGTCAGAAATGAGCATATCTTTACTTACCGATGCCGCAGCATCCGAAACATAAAGCAGCTCATTATTTCCCGATATCACCCCGGAAAAGCCAAACCAATCCGCCATAGCATCCATATCAAGCATCATAACAATAATATATCTGCTTTCGTTCTGCGGTTTATATGCAACAGGAAGCAGGGTTGTATCCACCCTCTTCGTATCGCGGGCAGTTGAGAAGGTGCGCGCAGGAAAAATTGAGAAAGCATTTTCCGATGACATAGATGACACCCAAAACTCATTTGTATATACTTCATTTACATAATACTGGTTAAAAAACACCTCCGACGGCAGGGTGCCCGTAAGCTCATACACATATCCGAGCTTAAGAGTGTCAACAACAAACGCCGTCGAAAGATATTTTGAAAACTCATTCTGACGCCGGTCAACCAAAACGGCACGCATATCAGCACGAAGAACGTTATCCTCAATATATGTACCATCTTCAAATTTATTGTTAGCTGCAAATTTAATCGCCAACTCCGACATTGCAAATCTCATCTGCGACACTGTCCGCTGAAAGCTCTCAGCTCCGCTTGTAAATTCAATATTCAAATTTTCAAGTGCTATTCCTTCTGCGCGTTTGGAATCCGCCACACGCGCAAGTCCGAAAGCGATGGTCAGGATCAGAATTATACACAAAAACCATCCAAACAATTTAACAAAGAAGAAATCAAGCCTGTCTCTCATACTCCATACCTCAACAAATCATCAAATTTTCGAGTGCTCACCTTTGTATTATACACTAAAAAAAGAAAAAAAGCAAAGATTTTTCACTCTTTGCTTTTAATTTATTTTCAAATTTTTATATCGCTCTATACAAATATTTAATTTTCTGCATTCTCGTCTTTATTTATCCGCTCATGCTTAACAAAATGCTTGTATATTCTTACGCCTATTATCGCAGCAACAAGAACAGTTACCACAAACAGCAGTGCGCGCACAGCTCCGCTGGACGTGAGCAACACGGCAGAAATTCCCAGTATCCCGCTTATGAGATACAGGATAAGAACTGTTTGCTTCTGATTAAATCCCACATCTATCAAGCGGTGGTGAATATGCCCCCGGTCTGCATGCATAGGACTTTGTCCGTGCAACAATCTTCTGCATATCGCAAAAACCGTATCAAAAATCGGAAGACCAAGAACAAGAAACGGTGCCGCAAACGACAGAATCGCATATGTTTTGAACATACCCTGTATAGACATCGTGGCAAGAATAAAGCCAAGGAAGGTTGCACCGGTATCCCCCACAAAAATTTTTGCAGGATTCATATTGTAAGGCAGAAAACCTATGCAAGCGCCGGCAAGTGCCGCCATTATCACAACAATAGTAAACTCCGAAACAATAGCGGAAATAAGGAGAAGCGAAATTGAAGCGATGGTACACACTCCTACCGACAAGCCATCAAGACCGTCAATAAGGTTAACTGCATTTGTTATTGCTACAATCCAGATAACGGTTACCGGAACAGACCATACACCAAGGCTTAAATACGCATTGTTGCTGAAAACGTTGACATTCGATAAAACATCAATGCGGACGCCGTGAAGAACAACGATAAGTGCCGCTGCAATCTGGACAAACAATTTTACAATTGCAGGAAGGGACACCGAATCATCTATAACACCGAGCACGACAATTACAACAGCACCGAGAAGAATCCCCTGCAGCTCAAGGTCAATCGGAACAATCAAGATCACAGAAACAAGAAATGCAAAGAACACAGCAAGCCCGCCAAGGCGCGGGATAGGCTCCTTATGCATTCTGCGCTCATCCTTAGGAACATCTATTGCACCGATTTTATGCGCTATTTTCTTTGCAACAGGAGTCAGAATAAACGATAAAATTCCGGACACAAGAAACGCAGCTATCATTCTGATAACAGTCAATTTATCCATTGTAAAAACCTCTTTTATCCTCGCGGCTTTGCGACAAATCCGACCTTTTTGCGAATTTTTTCAAGATTGCGTTCAGCAAGGCGTGAAGCAAGCGCTGCATTTTTCGCATATACAGACTCAAGGTAGTCCTTGTTTTTCAATACATCTTCTGTCTTTTCACGAATCGGACGGAGCATCTCAACAACAGCTTCTCCCACTGCTGTTTTAAAGTCACCGTAGCCTTTTCCGGCAAACTCATTTTCAATTTCGGATATACTCTTTCCCGTCGCAACGGAATAAATGGTCATAAGATTGTTAACACCGCTTTTCCCTTCGCGATATTCAACCTTCGCCTCGCTATCCGTAACAGCGCGCTTAAACTTACGCATTATATCATCAGGCTTATCAAGCAAGAGAATATATGCATTCGGGTTTGTGTCAGACTTTGACATCTTTTTGTCCGGCTCGGCAAGGCTCATAATGCGCCCGCCCACCTTCGGGATATACGGTTCCGGAACAGTAAATACCTCGCCGTGATGGTTGTTAAAGCGCTGTGCTATATTCCGTGCAAGCTCAAGGTGCTGCTTCTGATCCTCTCCTATCGGAACGTAATCCGCATTATACAGAAGAATATCTGCAGCCATAAGAACCGGATAATCAAAAAGACCGGCGTTTATGTTATCTGCATGTTTCTGGGATTTATCCTTAAACTGCGTCATACGGGAAAGCTCTCCGTACATCGTATAGCAGTTAAGAATCCACGAGAGCTCGGCATGCTGAGGAACATGGCTCTGTATATACATTATATTCTTTTCGGGATCAAGACCGCATCCGATAAGAAGAGCAAGGAGAGAAAGCGTCTGCTCACGAAGCTTTTTCGGGTCCTGCCGCACCGTTATAGCGTGCATATCAACAACACAGAAAAGGCAGTCATACAAATCCTGCATCGCAACCCAATTTGTGATTGCGCCCATATAGTTACCCATAGTGATGTTTCCGGAGGGCTGAATACCGGAAAACACGCGTTGTCTTTTTTCTGTCACTTCCATATTTTTACCTCCGAAAATCAACCGACATATTCATTTACAACCTTCGCCAAACGGTCAATTCCGCGCTCAATCTCATCAAGAGACGGAAGCGAGAAATTGAGACGGAAGGTCGGATACACCTTAGTATCATCGGTAGCAAACGCAACACCCGGAACAACTGTTACCTTTGCGGCCTTTGCGCGGCTTGCAAGCTCTGCCCCATCGAAGCCGTCAGGGAGCGTACAGGAAATAAAGAGGCCGCCCTCCGGACGCGTAAACTTCACTTTCGGGGAGAATTTCTTTTCCATACACTCAAGCATTTTATCCGCCTTTATGCGGTACATATCGCAGATTTTAGCGATATGAGCGTCAATATCACAATTTGTAAGATACTCTGCAGCAAGCATCTGGAAAAACAGATTTGTATGGACATCGGAAACCTGCTTTGCAACAGTGAGCTTGCTTATGATTTCTTTACTTGCACACGCAAAACCGATACGTATTCCCGGGGAAAGAATTTTTGAATATGAACCCGAGAATATTACCCTGCCGTTTTTGTCCATACTCTTTATCGTCGGAACGCTCTCACCACGGAAGCGAAGCTCAAAATACGGGCTGTCTTCAAGAATCATAACGTCGTACTTCTCTGCAAGCTCAAGCACCTTGCGGCGGCGCTCAAGGCTCATCGTAGTTCCCGTCGGGTTCTGGAACGTTGGAATCGTGTAAATGAGCTTTACGTTTTTTTCTGTTTTAAGCTTTTCCTCAAGAACGGCTACATCCATACCGTCATCATCAACAGGCACACCGACAAGGCGGGCACCGTATGAACGCAAAGCGTTAAGCGCACCGACGAACGCCGGTTCTTCACAGATAACAGCATCACCTTCATTGAGGAAAATCTTTGCGGTCATCTCAATCGCCTGCTGACCTCCGCTGGTAATGATAAGGTCATCATTTTCAGACATAATGCAGTGTTTCTCGGTCATACGCTTTTTTGTTATATCACGAAGCGGTGTGTATCCTTCACTTACGCCATACTGCAGAGCACTTGCCGCAGAAGTATCGAATATGTTTGCCGCAATCGCTTTCATCTCGTCTACCGGAAAGCTGTCCGGTGCGGGGTTTCCTGCCGCGAATGAAATGAGGTCCGGATCATTCGGTATTTTTAAAATTTCTCTTATAGCCGACGGCTTAAGAGCAGAAATTCTTGTTGAAAATTCCATAATATATTTTGCGCCTCCAAAATTTACATATAATACTATTTAAATATTTTATCATATACGCGCAAAAATATCAACCGCTTTTGCAAGGTTATTTTTGAGTTTTTAATTTTATTTTGCTTCTGAAAAAACACTTTAAATTTTCTTCTGTTTCTGCTATAATTAAATCAATTACTGCTACGGAGGAAAATATGCGGGAATTTACGATAAAACAAAACGATGCGGGACTGAGACTTGATAAGTTCGTGGCAAAAGCGGTGCCGTCACTTCCGTCAAACCTTATACAAAAATACATAAGACTGAAAAGGATAAAAGTAAACAATGCGCGGGGAAAGGCAGAAGCAAAGCTTATGCCCGGCGATATCGTGACGATGTACATAAACGACGAGTTCTTTGAAGCGACGCGCGCAAAAAAGGCGGAAACAAAACTCACGGCATCATTTCCGGATGTGCTGTACGAAGATGAAAATATACTCCTCGCAAACAAACCTGCAGGGATATCCGTCCACGATGACGAAGCCGGAGGAGAGACGCTTATTGCACAGATACTTTCATACCTCGCACATCGCGGAGAATGGAACCCCGAAGAGGAAAATTCGTTTATCCCTGCGCTGTGCAACCGAATCGACAGAAATACATCCGGAATAGTTATCGCGGCAAAGAATGCCGAGGCGCTCCGCATAATGAACGACAAGATAAAAAACCGCGAAATGGCAAAATACTATCTCTGTCTTGTTCTCGGTAAGCCGAATCCCCCGGCAGGTATACTTCGCGGATATATCTTTAAAGATGCAAAGGAAAACCGCGTTTATGTCAAAAAAAATCCGTGCCCGGGCGCTAAAACCGCGGTCACGAAATATAAGACACTTAAATCAAACGGTGATATTTCGCTTGTAGAATGCGAGCTTATCACAGGGCGCACGCATCAGATACGCGCACATATGGCAAGCATCGGACATCCGCTCGTCGGTGACGGGAAATACGGAAGAAACGTTGAAAACAAACGCCTTGGCATGAAGTATCAGGCGTTGTGTTCTTACAAGCTTGTGTTTAAGTTCAGCACGCCGGCAGGGACGCTTGAATACTTAAACGGAAAAACATTTACCGTGAAGGATATTCCTTTTAAAAAGAAGTTTTTCGGATAAAGCCAGCGCTGTGCAAAAATGCACAGCGCGGTGTGTTTTTATACTAACCAAAGAACTTGCTAACATATCCCTGAACGAAGATAAAGAGAACAATAAGCGGAAGGATAAACGTTACATAGAAGCGAATCCACCGCGGGAACTTCATTCCCTGCCCTGCGTTGACTTCATTCATAAAGTTATCCCAGCCCCAACCGTAACGCGTTACGCAGAAGAACAGATACAC
>JAFQVE010000221.1 GCA_017408185.1 Oscillospiraceae bacterium
GAAGAAATCAGCTCTGAGCTTTCAATCAGCGTTTCAAAGCTCTCAAAGCTATGTAAGGCACAGTGCGGTTGCGGTCCGATAGACTATTTTCTCTCTCTTAAAATAGGCGCGGCGAAAAGAATGATAAGCGAAAAGCGCTTAAACCTTACGCAGATATCTGAAAAACTCGGTTTTTCATCCGTCCACTATTTTTCAAGACTGTTTAAGGCGAAAACCGGCATAACTCCGTCCGAGTACGCCAAAAATGCAGAACATTGATTTGAGCATATGATTAGCACAGCAAAAGCACGGAACTTTTTCGTTTCCGTGCTTTTGTGGTATTATTCTCATTTTTTCCTTATTTATATTCACTAAGATTTTGCGGCGGGGTGATTTTTACATCCGCGCCTGTTTTTATATTCGTCATTTCGTATGCTACGGAGATATCCGTTGTCTTTTCGTCCGCCGCAACTGCCATTTTCATATCACCTGACATTGATACAAGCTTTTCTCCGCGGAGCTTTACCGACATTGTAAGTAATACATAAACTGCCATATCTTCAGTCTCAATCAAGCCTGCTATTGCATTAATACCGCCCGGTGCGCATGTGATATTGTACGTTTCATAACCGTCGGCAGTTTTCTTTACCTCTATATCCTTGATAAGGCAAATCGGGTTAGTGTCGGTCTGCATATTTATATCCATTGTTTCTAAAGCATCCGAATATGAAAGCTCCGCTTTCTGCTTTTGACCCGAAACATCAATATAGAGCCAACCGTCTGCAAAATAGTAGCTTACCGGCATTTCAACATTCATTTTGCCCTCACCTATATCCGTGAGTGCTTTTATCGTGCCCTCATATTTCATTTTGCTCTTATCCGGGTTTTCCGCATCAATATCTGCCGCAAGGCTGAGGACATAGTCCATTTTCATATTCTCAACGCCGTCAACGGAAGACGTCATATTCATTTTGATGTCTGTCGAGAGTGTTGTGACATTGTTTACCGTTTTTGACGCTTCTGTGTATTTGCGGTAATTTTCAAAAAACTCAATATATCCCTTATCATCTGCAACTGCACCGGAGGCTTTGAGCTTTGTAAGCAGGTCTGCCTCCCCGGATTTCGGAGCAGCAGAAAGCGCCGTAAAGCTCATTGCGGCGACATTATCGCGCAGGAACACATCTCCTGCACAGTTTACAAAATCAACAACACCGCACTCTTCTGCAAAAGCAAGAGCGTCTGCGTATGTAAAATCGCCGTTTTCGCCGTCAGTATATCCGAGAGCGCGGAGAAGAAACGTTGCATATTGCTGCTCGGTGCACTTATCGGAATAACCGAACGTGGTTGCGCTTGTTCCTTTTGTAAGTCCTGCATTATGCAGATACTGAACATACGGTTTTGCCCAATCTGCAACATCCGTATACGGCGCAGTGTATGAAAGCTCAAGCGCATCGTCCTCCGCGCCGAGCAGGCGCACAAGCATCGTTGCCGCCTCCGCACGCGTCGGCACGCGGTCAAGCTCATAGCCGTTCTGCGTTCCGCGGAAAAGCCCCATTTCATTCAGAGCATCCGCACAATGGTCAAAGCTTGATGCAAAAGCAGCCACCGTGAGCACTGCTGTAAGCATTACGGTAATAAGAATAGCTTTAAACATTTTTTTCATATTGGTATAAACCTCCTTGAATTTTATTACTTTTTAAAGAGAAGGGAAGCAATTTTCTCGCCCTTTGGAAGTCCGAGAACATCCTCCCGCGTTATTCCGCGCGAGAATATCATCGCCGCAAAGTATACCGCCACGCCAACGCATATCGAAGCTGCGACGGAAACAAGATTTCCCGCAAACGGGAGAAGCATATGATAAACGAAATACACCGCTACCCCCATAACGGCGCAGGAAATAAGCGGTCGCAGATACGTCTGCACAAAACCGGGCTTGAATCCGACAAGGCGGGCAAGGCATATCATATTGAGCACCGTTATTATCACATAACATAGCACTGTTCCTATCGCCGCGCCCGAAAGCTCGATGCCGGGTATTGCAATGAGCACATAGTTTGCCGCAACCTTCACCACCGCACCGACAAGCATTGTGATAAGCGGTATTGTAGCATGCCCGAGTGCCTGCATTGAAGTTGACGTAAGAGATGATGCGCAGAGGAAAAACGATGCAATTCCGAGTATAGTAAGCACGGGGGCCGCTATCGCAACATCCGATGCTGAGGTGTAGAGAATTGACAACACAGGCTTTGAGAGGACGGATATCCCGACCGCGGCGGGAAGCGTGAATATAACAACTATCCGAAGCGCGGAAAGAAGCGTTTTTGTGAGCTTTTCGCGGTCTCCCACAGCGTGTGCCGCAGAAATAGTCGGCGTAACACTCACGTTGAGCGAAATGATGATAGACGGAACAAGATTGAAAATCGGAAGTGCATAGTTTTCATATATTCCGAACATAGATGTCGTCATCTCGGAATCATATCCGAGCGAGGCGAGGCGGTTTGTTATAAGGAACATATCAATAGTACTGGTAACATTCATAACGAGTGAGCCGAGCGTTACCGGAACTGCAATTTTCAAAAGCGAAGAGAGAATTTCACTGCTCTTTCTTATCTGTTCCCCGCCGTCCGAAAGTCTTCCTTCGTTTGAGCGCTTGCGCCATGCAAAGAAAAGCATCATAAGAACGGTGAGCACCGTGCCGAAGGTTATTCCGGTTATTATTCCGGCGGATATGTATTTTCCGTCATATCCGTTTTTCAGTAATATCCATGCAAGCGCAAGACCTACAAAAAGGCGGGAGAGCGCCTCAATTATCTGTGAGAGCGCAGTTGGCACCATATTTTCGTGTCCCTGAAAATACCCGCGGAACGCCGCTGTGCACGCCATAAAGAGAACGGCGGGCGCAAGCGCAACTATGCTGGGGGCTGCGTTGATATCATTCGTTGCAAGAGCAAGCTTTTCAGAAAAAGCAATAAGTACGATACATCCTGCAAGACCTATCGTAATGCATAGGCTCATTGCGGTTTTGAAAATGCGGCTTGTCTCACGCGGACGCGAAAGAGCGCGGCTTTCCGAAATCATCTTTGATATCGCAATCGGGATTCCCGCCGTAGCAATGGTAAGCAATATCGAGTAATAGCGATATGCCATGCTGTAAAGTCCCATCGTGTATTCACCGACGAGATTTGTGAGCGGGATGCGGAACACCGCACCTATTACCTTCACAAGAATGCTCGCAACCGCGAGAATAAGCGCACCTTTTACAAAAGATGCCTCTTTTTTCTGAGCCAAAACAAACTACCTCCTAAATATCAAGCAGCATAACAATCTGCCGCACGGTTTCCTCCGTTTCGCGGAATATCTCATAAAAACCGTGTTTTTTGTAAAAAGCATACGCCGATGCGTTGCTCTCTGCAACACGCACACTGACGTGCTTTTTCCCTTCTTTTTTATACTTTTCCGCCGCATATGAAACCAGCCCGAAGCCCAGCCCCATCCGGCGAGAATCCGGCTTTAAATACAACAGGGAAATATGCCCGGCCCCCGGATAAAGCAACACACTGTCATCAAGCATTATGATTCCCGCTTCCCGCTCGCCGAGATAGCCAAATGCGATGTTTCCCGCATCGCGCCGGAGCAGTCTTCGCGCCTTTGCGGCGGCATCGCGGGCATATAGCAGCTCTTCGCCGAAGATTTCCCTCCACGCCGCGGCATAATATTCGCTTATTTTTTCTTTATCCCGCGGCAATGCCGCAAGTTTTATCTGTACTTCATTCATTTTTTAATCAGAAGCAAAGGCGCAGATCGCGGCAGACTTTCTCCGCCGCCGCCTTTACTCTCTCTCCGAAATCTCCCTCTCCGGACGGCGCGGTTATCGGGCGGGTTACGTATACAAGACCGCCAAGCCCACGCATATCAAACGCTCCGGTAAGGTCGTGGGCGCTTACCTTTTCGCCGTCATATCCGGTAAGCAAAAACAGCATTTTCTTGTATGTGCGCCGAAGCTCCGCTATCGTTTTGTTATCAACCCCGCCGAGCATTACGCCAATATCGGAATACCCCATATCACCGGTGCGTTTATCGCCCCACATCGCCGCCTTTTCGCATACCGCGCGGTAGACTGTCCTGAGTCCTGCCATAAGCTCCTGAAAATCCTGCGGTGAGCCGGCATCGGAGCGAGAGAGCACAAACACGCTTTTATTCTCATCTGCCGCCTTTTCAAAAAACGGAGCAAGCCCTGCGGCACCGAAATACGGACTAACCGTCACGCAGTCTGCACCGAGAGTGGTAAAATAAAGCTCTGCCTCGGCAGGCGATGAAGCAGTGTCTCCGCTGCATTTTGCATCCGCAATGGTGAAAAGCTCTTTTTCCTTTGCATAGGAAATTGCATCGCTGATAACAGACACTCCATAAGGCAAGAGTGCCGGTATATTCACCGAAATTGCCGGAACAAGACCGCACACGGCATCTATTACTGAGCGGTTAAATGCCCGGATATTCTCCGATGCATCTGCCCCCGCCGAAAAGCTTTCCGGAAGCTCATGCCCGCCAATGTCAAGACCGACAACGCAGGGTGCCTTCCCCGTTATTATCTTCATAATAAGTGTATCAAATGTCATCGTTTTACCCCTTTTTGAGCAACTTCTTATTGCCAGTAGTCCACCTTATGCGGAAGCTCTATATCTTTTACACGGAACGTCGGTTCAAGCCCCGCTTTTCTTTGTTCGTCATAATTGTGCAGAGCGCGGATGGCATACTTTGACAAAATAAGAATAACAGGCATATTTATAAGCGTCATCCCGCCCATCGTTATATCGGCAATATTCCACAAAAGATCGGCTGAAAGCCCCGCACCGACAAAAATAACAAGCGATGCAAGGATGTGGTAAACCCGCATAAAGGTCTTTCCCGGTTCTCTCCCAAGCATATATATAAGGCATTTGTCAACATAATAAAGATTTCCGAGAAGAGTTGTAAACGCGAAAAGAATCATTGCCGCAGTTATAAACACAGGACCGAAACCGCCAAGCACTGCCTGCAATGATGCCTGAACATACGGCGCGCCGGAAAGCGCTTCCGTCGGCTCAACACCCGAGCACATACACATAAATGCAGTCGCACTGCACACAAGCACGGTGTCAATGAATACGGAAAGAATCTGCACAAGCCCCTGCTTTGCGGGATGTGCTACCTCGGCAGATGCCGATGCATTCGGCGCAGAGCCAACGCCCGCCTCGTTGCTGAAAAGGCCGCGCTTTATTCCGTACATAACGCATGAGCCGGAAAAGCCGCCGAATATCGCTTCAAAGTTGAATGCATCCGAAAAAATTCGCGAGAATACCTGCGGAAGCGTATCTGCATTAAGAATCACAATGAGAAGCGCAACGAGGATATATGCAACACCCATAAACGGAACAAGCGCACCGGTAACCTTTATTATGCGCTTCCCTCCGCCCATAAGGCAGAAGCACACCACTGCCGAAAGGATAAGACCTATTATCCACGGCGAATATGTCGGATTATAAAACTCATACGCAGAAAACGTTGACTGCAAATTATATGACGCAAGCATATTGAATCCGAAGCCGTAGGTGAGAATTAAAAACACAGAAAAGATAAGCGCAAGTGTGCGGCTTTTAAGCGTTGCCTCAATATAATACGCAGGACCGCCGTAAGCGCCGTCTCGTCCTCGCTTTTTATAAATCTGCGCAAGCGTACTTTCGACAAAAGCGGATGCACCGCCGATAATCGCAATAAGCCACATCCAGAAAACAGAGCCGAATCCGCCAAGACACAGCGCCGTTGAAACACCGATAATATTTCCCGTTCCGACACGTGATGCGGTAGACACCATAAGTGCCTGAAATGATGAAACGCCCTTTCCGTCCGCAGGCTTTTCCGTAACAGCACGAAGCTGCTCGCCAAAAAGACGGAACTGCACAAAGCGCGTCCTCACCGTAAAATACAGTCCGCCCGCCACAAGAAGAATAACAAGCACATACGTGTACATTGCGTTGCTTATATTGGCAATAATTGCATCCAACACTTTGATTCCACCTTATAACCAAATTACTTTTTTCTTATTTTTACCTTTTTTTCAGGAACATATTTTTCTATGTAAGACAAAAATATGTTTTTCTGCTCCTCATTCTCAAAGCTGCGTTTCGGGAAATAAAACGCCTTACGCTTTGTGAGAAATACATAATAGCTGTCCTCCGATTCACGGACGGAATACACATCTGCCCACGGAAGGCGGGTTTCTCCCGATGCCGCGCTCTGGCGGATTTCATCATCGTCAATTTCAAGATAAAGCTCGCTTGATGCACCAAACGCCGCATATCTGTTTTCCGCACGCTTGAACACCCCGCGTTTTCTCAATATATATATTATCGGAAAGAATATCACAAAAAGCAGGAAGCCTATTATCAGGTTGTGGCTTAATCCAAAAAACGTGAATGCTATTGCAAGTGCGAGCAGCGCTGCAAGCACGGTAGATGCCGCGCGAGCCTGAAACCAGCAAAGGCCGCTGTAATCCTCTGCAAGAAAATCTGTCCTGAACTTCATTTTAAACTTCTCCTTTCAGTCGGCAAAAACAACATACTCATATAATCATACCCCGCTTTTGCGCTTTTTGCAAGTATTATTGCTTCTGTTTTACAATAATTTCATTATCGTGCGGATACCTCATCCAGCATTTGCAGGAATTCGTCTTCCGTAAGGACCGTAATTCCAAGCTCGTTTGCCTTCTTAAGCTTTGAGCCTGCGTTTTCTCCCGCTACAACATATGTTGTCTTTTTAGATACAGACGACGATGCCTTGCCGCCGAGCTTTTCTATTTTCTCTTCCGCCTCGCTGCGCGTAAACTTTGTAAGCGCACCGGTGAGAACAAACGTCTGACCGGCAAAAGCAGTTCCCTTCTTTTCTCCCCTGAACTCCGTGTTTACTCCCGCAGCACGGAGTTTTTCAATAAGCTCGTGCGAATCCGGAAGCGAAAACCATCTCTTTATGCTGCTTGCTACAACCTGTCCGATATCGTCAATAGTGCAAAGCTCATCCTCTGATGCGTTCATCACGGCATCAAGGGAACCAAAGTGCTCGGCAAGCGTTTTGCCCGCCTTCTGCCCGACGTGACGTATACCAAGCGCAAAAAGAAGCCTTGACAAGTCGTTTTCCTTGGTCTTTTCTATCGCGGTGATGAGATTTGCCGCCGACTTTTTACCCATACGGTCGATCTTCTCTATCTGCTCGGATTTTAAGGAATAAAGATCTGCCGCGTCGCGGATAAGTTCTCCCGCCACAAGCTGTTCGACAACAGCGGGGCCAAGGCCGTCAACATCCATTGCATCTCGCGAAGCAAAGTGGATTATGTTGCGTATTCTCTGCGCGGGACACTCGGAATTAACACACCTTACCGCCGCTTCTCCATCCTCGGAGAAAACAGGGGAGCCGCACACAGGGCAAACCTCCGGCATTTCAAAGGCGCGCGCATCATGAGGTCTTTTTTCTTTTACCACTCCCACAATCTCCGGAATGATATCACCGGCCTTCTGCACAATGACCGTATCGCCGATCATTATATCCCGCTCTTTTATAAAATCTCTGTTATGAAGCGTTGCACGGCTTACCGTAACGCCCGAAATATGCACGGGTTCAAGTACGGCATTGGGCGTAAGCACGCCCGTCCGTCCGACCTGCAGGATGATATCAAGAAGCTTCGTCTGCTTCTGCTCCGGCGGGTATTTATACGCCGCCGCCCACCTCGGGAACTTTGCCGTTGCGCCGAGCATCGGTCTCTGGCTTATGCGATTTACCTTAAGCACCGCGCCGTCTATCTGAAAAGCGAGTGAATCGCGCATATTCCCAAGTCTTTCTACCTCTGCAAACGCATCGTCAACAGATGAAAACACGTTGCAATAAGGGCTTACTCTGAAGCCAAGCTTTGCAAGATACGCAAGGGATTCCGAATGGGTTTCGAACTCCACGCCCTCGGCAAGCTGAACGTTGAATATTATTATATCAAGGCTTCTCTCGGCGCACAGCTTCGGATCAAGCTGGCGTAAAGATCCTGCCGCGGCATTGCGCGGATTTGCAAAGAGCGTTTCTCCGCGCGCTTCACGCTCTTCGTTCAGGCGGTAAAACGTCTCTCTCGGCATATACACCTCGCCGCGGATGATAAGACGGCGTGGAGCATCCTCAATATGCAGCGGAAGGCTTTTGATTGTCTTTATGTTCTGCGTGACGTCCTCGCCGGTAATTCCGTCTCCGCGCGTTACCCCGCGCACGAGAGTTCCGTTTTCATACTCAACAGATACCGAAAGGCCGTCAATTTTAAGCTCTACCGCGTACTCCGCATCGGGAACAACTTCTTTTACACGTGCATCAAAATCCGCAA
>JAFQVE010000222.1 GCA_017408185.1 Oscillospiraceae bacterium
ATTATATTATGAAAGAACCGGGGCTTGCACCGGATGCGCTTATTCCGATTAATCCTGAAAAAACGGACTTATTCGGCGGACGTTGGGAAAGTCTGTGGGTGACGGTTGATCTTGACGGGACAGTGAGTGCCGGAGAGTACAATATTGATATTACGTTTGAGTATTCCGATCGCTTTGATTTTTCAACGGAAATGGGCGAGAGGGATAAGCAGGTTGTGAGTATGACCGTTAATGTAATAGATGCACTTCTGCCGCCGCAAAAAATCAAGCTTACTCAGTGGTTTCATTGCGATTGCATCGCGTCATATTTCAATGTGAAGATCTTTTCCGAAGAGCATTGGGCGTATATGGAAAACTTCATAAAAGTCGCGGTGAAAAACGGAATCAATATGATTTTAACACCCATTTTTACTCCGCCGCTTGATACGGAAATCGGGAGTGAGCGCCCGACTGTACAGCTCGTGCGCGTGATGAAAGACGAAGAGAACTACTCATTTGATTTCACGCTGCTGGATCGCTGGGTGGAAATGTGCCAAAGCTGCGGGATAAAGTATTTTGAAATGGCGCATCTCTTTACTCAATGGGGCGCAAAAGCCACCCCGAAGATCGTTGCACAGGTTGACGGTGAAGAAAAGCGTATATTCGGCTGGGATGTTCCGTCGACGTCCGAAATGTACAAGTCATTCCTATCGCAGTTTTTGCCTGCGCTTGATGCGTATTTAAAGAAAAAAGGTATTGCGGATGTAGTATATTTTCATATTTCCGATGAGCCGCACGGTGATGAAGCAAAGAAAAACTATATAAAGGCAAAATCCTTTGTGGAGGAATATCTTTCGGGTTATAAGATTATGGATGCGCTTTCGGATGTTGTATTTTACGATGAGGGAATTGTGAAACTGCCGGTGCCGGCGAGCAACCATATTGCTCCTTTTTTGCAAAAGGATTTGCCTGAACGCTGGACGTATTACTGTATGGGAGAAGGCAAAGGCGTAAGCAACCGGTTTATTGCGATGCCATCTTACCGCAACCGCGTTATTGCTGAGCAAATGTTTAAGTACAATATCGACGGATTTCTGCAGTGGGGATATAACTTTTATTATTCCCAGTTATCCCGTGCGCTTATCAACCCATACGTGATAACGGATGCTGACGGTGCGTTTCAGTCCGGTGATGCATTTTCAGTGTATCCCTACGGTGACGGTGCGGCAGAGTCTTTGCGTATTATTGTATTTGCCGATGCGTTGCAGGATATGCGCGCGATGGAGCTTCTTGCGTCAAGAATCAGTCATGATAAAGTTGTGGAGCTTATTGAAAAAGAAGCGGGTATGAGTATAGAGTTTGATCAGTACCCGAAATCGTCAGAATACATTCTGCGCCGCCGTGAAATAATCAACCGAAAAATACGTGAGATTTGCAAATAAGGTCAGGATACCGCTTGTTGTTTTTGTCAGCAAGCGGTGTTTTTTGCGCCTCTTTGTTATTCTTATCACAAAGAAAAATATAAAATAGTGCGTTTCGCCGAGATTTTCAGAATAAAATAAATAAAAATTTGTTGCCTTTCCTCCCTTGATAAAAGACGGAATATGTGTTATGATATAAGAGAACTCTTGTGGGGTTTTTTAAAAAACTAATGATGAAAAGGGGATAAGTTATATGGCAAGTACCTTCAGTGCCGCACCGGATGATAAGATTCCTTATGCTCCGATAGGTCTCATCACTCTTGACAGCTGCAGAGAGCTTGGCAGCCTTGTTGATGCAAATCTCGTTCAGCAGCGCCGCTACAATGTTGAAAACGGCAATGTTCCGCTTCACTTCCCGGCGTATCTTCGCGACAGCTATTGCATTGACCATGCAACTCCGCGTTTTGCGTCGGGCGAAGGAAAGGCTGTGCTTAAGGAAACCGTCCGCGGATACGATATCTACATCCTTGCGGATATAAGCAACTACAGCTGTACATACAAAATGTACAATATGGAGTGCCACATGAGCCCGGATGATATTTTCCAGGATATTAAGCGTGTTATCGCCGCTATCGGAGGAAAGGCAAGACGTATAAACGTTATCATGCCGCTTCTCTATGAGAGCCGCCAGCACAGAAAAACAGGAAGAGAGTCTCTCGACTGCGCACTTGCGCTTCAGGAGCTTGAACACCTCGGCGTTGAGAACATCATCACCTTTGATGCTCACGACCCGCGTGTACAGAACGCCATTCCGCTTATCGGCTTTGAAAATGTAAGACCTACATATCAGATTATAAAGGCACTTATCCGTTCAACTCCCGACATTCAGATTGACAAGGAGCATATGCTTGTTGTCAGCCCGGATGAAGGTGGTATGAGCAGAAGCCTTTACTTTGCAAGTATGCTCGGGCTTAATGTCGGTATGTTCTATAAGCGCCGCGATTACACAAAAATCGTGAACGGCAAGAACCCGATTATCAGCCACGAATTTCTTGGTGAGAGCGTTGAGGGCAAGGATGTTTTCATCCTCGACGATATGATCTCCTCCGGAGAGTCTGTTATCGACATCGCTTATGAGCTTAAGAAGCGCAAGGCAAAGAGGATTTTCGTCGGCGTAACCTTCGGTCTCTTTACCGAGGGTGCAAAGTCCTTCAATAAAGCATATGAGGACGGCGCGATAACGAAGGTGTTCTCGACCAACCTCAATTACCGTACTGAGGAAATCCTCAATGCACCGTGGTATGAGAACGTTGATATGTCAAAGTTCCTTGCTCTTATTATGGACACAATGAACCATGACATTTCAATCACATCCCTTCTCAGCCCGGTTGATAAGATAAAGAAAATTCTTGAAGAACACAGAAAAGAAGTTCAGTAAATTTTTAGTCCGCAAGGACAAAACAATATAAAATTTTAAAGGAGCTGTTTTAAAATGGCAAAAGTAGTAACATTCGGCGAAATCATGCTCAGACTCAAATCCCCGGGTCTTGAGAGATTTTTCCAGTCCCCGGCATTTGAAGCAACCTTCGGCGGCGGTGAGGCAAACGTTGCTGTATCCCTTGCAAACTATGGCATGGATGCATCTTTCGTAACTGCTCTTCCGGCAAACGCAATCGGCGATGCTTGTGTTGCAGATGTTCGTTCCTTCGGCGTTGACACAAAGGACATCATCCGCACAAACGGCAGAATGGGTATCTACTACCTCGAAACAGGTGCAAACCAGCGTGCATCCAAGGTTGTTTACGACCGTGAGTTCTCCGCTATCGCACTTGCAAAGCCCGGCGATTTTGATTGGGAAAAGATTTTTGACGGTGCAACATGGTTCCACATCACTGGTATCACACCGGCTATTTCCGAGTCTGCTGCAGAGCTTGCTCTTGAGTCTGTAAAGGCTGCAAAGAAGCTCGGTGTTACCGTTTCCTGCGACTTCAACTTCCGCAAGAACCTCTGGAAGTACGGCAAGAGCGCACCGGAAGTTATGTGTGAGCTTGTTAAGTATGTTGATGTCGGTATTGCAAACGAGGAAGACTGCCAGAAGTCTCTCGGCATCACTGTAGACGTTAAGGTTGAGGACGGCGTTCTCGACACTGCAAAGTATGAGGCTCTTGCACGCAAGGTTCTTGCCGAGTATCCGGATATGAAGACTCTTGCAATCACTCTCCGTGAGTCCAAGAGCGCAGATACAAACGGCTGGTCTGCATGTCTCTGCGACAGAGATAACTTCTATCTCTCCAGAAAGTATATGATCACTGATATCGTTGACCGTGTCGGTGGTGGCGACTCCTTCTCCGGCGGTCTCATCTACGGTCTCAACAACTACGAGAACAAGGAAGATGCTCTCAACTTCGCTGTTGCAGCATCCTGCCTCAAGCACTCCATCATGGGCGACTACAACCGCGCAACTCTCGCAGAGGTCAAGGCTCTTATGGGTGGCGACGGTTCCGGCCGTGTTCAGAGATAATTACCTGCTTTTGAAAGGAAGTAAGTTTTAAAATGGCATACATTAATTTAAATGTTGATGCTCTTCGCAAGTACTGCGAAGATATCTTCTGCAAGCGCGGATACAGCGCTGAAGACAGCAAGGCTATCACCGATGTTCTTCTCACTGCTGACCTTTACGGCATTGAGTCTCACGGTGTTCAGCGCCTTATCAGATACCACCTCGCTATCGAGGAGGGTTCAATCGTTCCGGACGTTAAGCCGGAAATTGTTCACGAAACTCCGGTTTCCGCAGTTATCGACGCTCCGCGTTCTATGGGTCAGGTCGTAGCTAAGAAAGCTATGGAAATGGCTATTGAAAAAGCAAAGAAGACAGGCTTTGGCGTAGTTTGCGTAAAGGGCTCCAACCACTACGGTATTGCAGGCTACTACACAAAGATGGCTGCAGATGCGGATATGATCGGTATCAGCATGACAAACACAGAGGCTATTGCTATCCCGACTTACGGTAAGAAAGCAATGCTCGGAACAAGCCCGATTGCCGTTGCAATGCCGGCTGATCCGGTTGACTTCTGGTTTGATGCTGCTACAACGGTTATCACACGCGGTAAGCTTGAGGTTTACAGAAAGAAGGAGCTTCCGCTTCCGCAGGGCTGGGTTGCAGACGAAAACGGTGCAGACTGTGACGATGCAAACCGCGTTCTCAAGAACATCATCGGCAAGCTCGGCGGCGGTATCTTCCCGCTTGGCGGCTTCGGTGAGGAGACAGGCTCACACAAGGGCTACGGCCTCGGTATAATTGTTGAGCTCTTCACAGCTATCGCAACAGGCGGCACAACTTCTCCGCACGTTAAGAACAGCGGTAATGCTGACACATCCTTCTGCCTTATGGCTATCGATTACGGCATATTCGGCGATAAGAAGGAAATGAAGGCTCGTATGTCCAACCTTCTCCAGGAGCTTCGTGAGAGCCCGAAGGCTGACGGCCACGACAGAATCTTCACCCACGGTGAAAAGGAAGTTGAGTCCAAGGCTCAGAAGCTCATCGACGGTGTTCCGGTCAACGAAAAGACACTTCAGGAGCTCCGCGACATCGGTGCTTCCCAGGGTCTCAACTTTGACGACTACTTCACACTTTAATACAAGTACAACAAAAGCCTTTTCCGCTTGCCGGAAAAGGCTTTTTAACATTTTCTCATTCAATTATCGCAATTATCTGTGTGATGAATTTGCTTTTGTCCTTGTGCTGGGGAGGTCCTTCAAGATAGAGATTGCGGAATACGCCTGTAAGCTTTATATCATTTTCTTCTGCATATACAATAAGCTTTTTTCGTGCCTCGGGAATATCCTCATACGCCCCGTGGTGGAAAAAGGATATTGCGGGAAGCTCCGGAACGCTTTCGATATACTCCCCGCAGCTTCCGGCGGGCACGGCAACGCAGTATGAAACCTCTTCGGGGGCATTTGCAGAATATTGGGTAAAATACATTCGTTTTGTTGTATCGGTTCCGTATTTTTTCATAGCTTCAAGAGCCGTGTCTCTTAAAAGATTTGTCTTGTCGGCAATTGAAATGGAATTATATGTACGGCAGTAAATTGTCTGCGGCTCAATGGAAATCTCCCTGATAATGCTGCCTTGCTTGTGTGTACGCTCTTTTAATTTTTCTATGGTAAGGTTAAGCTCATCCCTCATTTTTTCAAGCCGATGTAACATTGGTTGCAAATCAGTCTTACCGCTGTAATACTCGCGGATTTCATCAAGGGTAAGTCCTAAATTTTGCAGTATGCGAATTGTACGTACTTTGGTAAAGGTATCAATGGTATAATATCTGTTTCCGGTGCTGCCGTCTTTTTTATCCGGTATAATAAGGCCTTTTGCCTCATAACCCAATATTGTTTTTCTGGTAATACCAACCGCTTTCGCAATCTCACCAATGGAAAATAAATTCTTTTCGTTCATAAAAAAACGCCCCATTTACAACGTAAAATAACTTTTTAGCCTTTTTTTGGAAAATTTCAAAAAAACACTTGCATCGTACCCACGGGTACGGTGTATACTCATTTTAGCATACGGCTTGATATTTTTCAAGACCAAAAAAGAAAGAAGGAATTTATAATGAAAAGACTCCTCAGCGTTCTTCTGTGCATCTGCATGGTTATGACGCTAATCCC
>JAFQVE010000028.1 GCA_017408185.1 Oscillospiraceae bacterium
AGCATACCCCAGAACATTGTAAGCCCGACAGCGCCGTTCTCTCCCGGAACTATGCCGATGTTTCCCAGTGCCGTCATAACCGCCGACAAGCCGATGCACCAGCCAAATAATTCCTTCAGCCGCATTTTTATTATTGACATTCGAGTTCCCTTCTGTTTTTCTGTGTTACGAAAGTTTGTCCTGAAATGTCATTACTTATAAAGTTTTACCTTTGCGTTCGTTAAATCCCCAATTTCGGCAGTTGGGTTATCGGAAACGGCAATCGTCCCGCTTGTTTGAATAACATCGGTATTTTGAAGCTTAATCACTTCAATTTTCGGCATTTCATACTTTTTCATTGTCAAATTTCTCCTTCCTATTCAGATACCGGAACTTCCCATGTTTTTCCGTAAATATATTCATCATTGAGATTTATTGCAAACAGTCTGCATGTAAAATCTTTACCCATATCCTCGAATGCGAAACCGAGCATCTGTCCGAAAACATATCCGTTTTCAGCACCGCCAAGCTCTTTGGATGTGTAATCCTGAACTTCATTCGTCTCAGCATCTGTTGAAGTGATTTTTGTATAAACAGTTTTAGTTTTCAGCTCATACACTTCATCATTTAAGGTTATCTCAAAGCCGACATCCTTATAATTGAGCGAATCAATTGCACCGAGAACGACCAGTTCATAATCTGTTTCATTTGCTCCTATTCTCGCAACCCCAAGTGTTGTTCCGAACGCGGGGTCAATCACATCTGTTTTTTCCTGCTCGCAAACCAAACCATAATATTCTGTTGCAGTTTCTGAATAAGCGTATGAACCCACTAAAGCTGCAACCTGTGCGTCTGTTTCAAAAGTGTTTGCAGATACATACGCTTCAAGAGTTGCTTTTGGTATTACCGCAGATTCATCGCCATCTCTCGAACTGATGAAATAGTTTTTTCCGTCAACTGTCCAAAGTGCATCTTTAAATGTGTTTCCAGTTATCGTTGGGAAGATAGTAAGGCTTACGTGGTTCCAGCCTGTAGGTCTTTTGCCGTTAAGGATAATTGCATCATACAGTATATTATCTCTTATAATACAGGTTTCCGCTGTTGCATCCTTGGCAGCACCTTCACAAATACAAATAGAACCATATAAAGTGTTCTTTTCAATTGTGTATCCCCCTGTGAGTCCTGCAAAATTTGTTGCATTTCCTACAGCACCGGGATAATAAATTGCACAGCCCCAATTTTCAGGAGCAATTGCTGTATCACCAATTGTACAATTCTTAACTGTAATATTTGCTATGTAAGTTTCCGAACACGATGCCGTGCCGTTATAGCTTCTCATTGCATCAATTATTTGATTGTAATAGAATTTCAACTCGCTCTGTCCTGTCACTTCGTTGATTAAGGAACCCGAAACTGTGTCTAAGTTTGTTGAAATGCTTGTTGGATAATAGCTCGGATAAATGTTAAGTCCGTCTATTACCACACCGTCTGTTCCGCTGATTAAAACAGTTATACGTGCGTCAAATGTGCTTGTATAGGCTTCCTGATAACTGTAGATATTAACTTCTCCGCTTCCGTCACCTTTAATAGTGATGTTTTTATTTATAAATAAGTTATGTGCTCTGCCCGTAGCATTGTCAGCACTTCCGACCGGACAAAATACATTGTGATTTCCTGCGGCGACAATAATTGTATCATCGTCTTCTGCCGCATTTACAGCAGCCTGAATTGTTGCGTATTCAACATCACCTATTTTTGCAACGGGGGTTGCCGGAGCATTAGTGAAGGACTCATTCTCTGTCACTGCAATCATTTGCGCATCGTCGGTTTCATTCTGTTCGAGTATATTTGCCGCTGTTGTTTCAACAGAGGCTACAGTTGTCCCGACACCATAATCAAGCAGGATATCCGCGCCACCTTCGGGTGTGCCGCTGAATGAACAACCACTAACGGTAAGCTTTGATTCTCCACCTTCTACAGAAGACAAAACGCGAACCGGAATCTCATCGTCTGCAACAACATCACCGCAATTTGTGAAAGTACAGCCATCGAGAACAACCGTTTGTGTTCCTGCAACCTTATGGTTAAGGTTGACAGCCTTATCTACATTTTCAAAAGCTACTCTTGTAAGTGAGACTGTTCCGTTTGCATTGCTGTAAACCTTACAGTTTCCACCGCCGTTATCATTATCACCGAATGAAGAATCTGTGATGGTAATGTTGAGTACACCTGTCGTGCCGGAGATGAAAACCTTACCCATATTATCGCAGTTTTCAAACACAAGATTCACGGTGTGTTCGGTTGCCTTTGCACCCCATGCACCACAACCGTCTAAATTTTTAACAGTAAGTGTCATATCGGCAGTAATGTCTTTTCCTCCGTTGGGGTCTGTGTTTCCGATATCAAAGTCACGCTCAGAACCACCACTTACATAAGCGCCGTTACCGTAAACAGTAAGACTTGTAGTTACGGGAGCATGCTGCAAGGAGCCTACATCTGCACTGGGCTTACAGTAAAGAGCTGCACCGTCCTTTCCGCAAATTGCCTCAACAGCCGCCTGAAGTGTCAGATAGTAATTTGTGCCATCCGTAACGGTATTGTCGCCAAATGAATCCACCGTAATGCCGCTTGGCAACACTACTTCCTCTGCGGCTGACGCGCTCACGGCGAATGCTGCAATCATGGCAATTGCCATAATCGCCGATAAAATTTTTCTTGCTTTCATCTTCTTCATCCTTCCTGTTTTTTAGTTTTTGGTGTTGTTGTATTTTCCCGATACCACATAATACACATTATGTGGTAATAAAAAATACATACAAGCAAGAATATAAATAATATACCATTATTTGCTTGATTTGTCAATCGGAAATCCGAAAAAACGGCGAAATTGCCGAAAAAAGAATATGCAAAGAGAGACCAATGCATTAAAATGCTGACATTGGTCCGGTTGCTGTACGCAAAAACGGGAGAAAGCAATTTCGTATTCTGAAGTCCGCGTCATTCTGAGCTTTGGCGAAGAATCTCATTCTTTTCGTGCCGGTGCGCGGTGGCTTTAGTTCACTTTTTTGCGGAAGTCCGCAAGTAGTTATCTCAAAGGGAACTTTGCTCAGTTCCCTTTGAAACCCTCCACGCTTTTTGCCGCTGAATAAAGCAGCGGATAAATTAAACGCTCATCACGAAGACTTCTGCTAATGGCAAAACTCCGTTTTGCACGCGAAGCCTTTACCGTGATTTCGCTGTAATTTATTGCCGCTTGGCTTTATAGGCGGCGCTATCCCGGTACAGTGTGCGCCCGAAAGATGCGTCCTATTACCACATAATGTGTATTATGTGGTAT
>JAFQVE010000223.1 GCA_017408185.1 Oscillospiraceae bacterium
AAATTCATTTCCTGCTTTATCTCCCGATACCAAGCCCCGAAAGAATTTCTTCCTGACGTGAGAAGTGAAGCTTTTCGTCCTCCTCGCCCTTTTCGTGGTCATATCCGAGAAGGTGGAGCATTCCGTGAGCCGTAAGAAACGCAAATTCCCGCTCCTCACTGTGGCCGTACTCCTGCGCCTGTGCTTTTGCGCGGTCTGCAGAAATTACGATATCACCGAGCATTACCGCTCCGGTAGATTCATCAATCTCAAGCGGATTTACCTCAATTTTCTGTCCGGGCGTAAGCTCAAGCATCGGAAAAGAGAGTACATCGGTCGGGCGGTCTACGCCGCGATGCTCAAGATTTAATTCGTGGATATTTTCATCATCCGTTATCATAACGCAGACGTCACAGTTCTGCTCAACGTTCTCTGCATCAAGCGTACCTTTTGCAACGCGGGTTATAAGAGCCTCAAGCTCCTCATTTGGTGTATCGGAAACAACCGTTATACTATGCTCTGCCATTTTTATTATCCTTCCTTATGTGTTGTAATTTCTTTTCTCTTTCGCGGTCGCGCTTTTCATACGCATTTATTATTCTCTGGACAAGCACATGGCGCACAACGTCCTTTGATGAAAGCATACACATCGCAACGTCCTCAATCCCGTCAAGCACGCGCATCGCATCGCGAAGTCCCGAGCTTTTGCCGTCCGGCAGGTCTATCTGCGTTATGTCACCGGTGATTACCGCCTTTGAATTGAAGCCGAGACGGGTTAAAAACATTTTCATTTGCTCAGGCGTAGTATTCTGCGCTTCGTCAAGAATAATGAACGAATCGTCAAGCGTTCTTCCGCGCATATACGCAAGCGGCGCAACCTCAATTGTCCCGCGCTCCATATAACGTTGGAACGCCTCCGGACCTATCATATCATACAAACCGTCATACAGCGGACGGAGATACGGGTCAACCTTGCTCTGCAAATCTCCGGGCAGAAAACCGAGTTTCTCCCCTGCTTCAATCGCGGGACGGGTGAGGATTATCCGGTTTACCTTCTTTTCGCGGAAAGCCTTCACCGCCGCCGCAACTGCAAGATACGTCTTTCCCGTACCGGCAGGACCGACGCCAAGCGTTACCGTGTTGTTCTGTATTGCATTGATATAATCGCGCTGACCGATTGTTTTCGGCTTTATCGGCTTTCCTTTCACCGTGATGCAGATAACATCACGCGAAAGCTCCGCTATCTGTTCCTCTTTATTTTCCTCAACAAGCCCGATCGCATACCGGATATTCTGTTCGTTTATCCCCTCACCGCGCGAAGAAAGCACAAGCAGGCTTTCGATAACTCTAACCGCGCGGTCTGCACGCTCCTCGTCGCCGACAACCTTAAGCTCTGTATTTCGGTTTAATACCGTTACGCCGAGCTCACGTTCTAAAATCCCTATGTTTTCGTCAAATGAACCGAAAATATCGGTCATCTGCTCGAGTCTTTCTATGTTTATCGTTCGTTCTACCATATTGTTTTAAATCACCTCAGAATTTCTCTTTCTTCTCCTGTCTTTTCAATGCACTCCGCAATTATGGATGCATACGCAAAGGTCTCATCCTCGGATGTACGGAGCTCTGCGTTCACAACCTCGCTGCTCTCCGGAATATCAAGCGCGAGATGCAGACCCTCTCCCAACGTATCATAAGCGGTTTCAGAAGACATTTGCACCGTCTCCGTTTTGTATTCACGGCACTTTGCTCTCTCCAATGAAACCGGAAGCGTAACTCCGTCAAAAAGCACAAGATCTGTCTTTTCTATTATTTTATCACACTTTGCATATGAAAATCCACTGTTTATATATAATTTTATTCTCTTTCCGCATAAAATTATTGTATACAGCTCTTTTTCGTTGCCTGTATACACCTTTTCCGCATAACTTTTCTGCATCCGCGCGCTCTTTTTTCTCCATGTACGCAAGCTTATTTCCGCATCTGCATGTGTAAGAATTGTGCTTCCGGCGCGCCCGGTCATATACCCGCTTGCAAGAATCTGCCCCTTTATAACCGTGTCTCCCCGGACAACCTCAGGAGTTCCCGTCTTTACGGTAATGTCACATACAACGCCGTCTTTATCTGCTATTATATCACACGGAATTTCTTTTGCAAGTACTTCCGGCGGAGAAATGCGCTTTCTTGCCGTAACATTGGCGTGGGAACCGCTGAAATTGACAGACACATACGCGAGCTCCGGCATATCAATAAGCACACTGTTTCGAAGCTCCGATATATTAACCGACGGCACATAGCTTCCAACGGATAACCCTGCATCCGCAAGAGACCCCCGGAGCTTTACCGCATCAAGCTCCGGAAAGCCATCTATGTTTATCACCCACACGAAGTTTGTGAACACCCATGCAATCAGGCAAAACACTGCGCATCCGAAAATAAGCGCCGCTCTTTTTTTGAAACGGTATGTAAGAAACGGTAATCCGCACCTTTCAATTATGTGGACGTGACACATTGCCCGCCGTGCAACCTGCGGAAGCTTTTTAAAGTCAGAAACGGACATGCGTATACGAAACACACCTATATCCATCGTCTGCATATCCCAAAACTCTATATTCTTCTGCGCACATAGGTTGAAAAAGCGCTCGGGATATGAGCAATTCACCTCGACCTGTACATTTCCGCAAAAAAAGTTTATCACATTCTGCAAAGTACATCACCTCTCAGACTTCAAAGCTCACGCTTCCGATTATTCCCGAAAGCCTGATTTCATCGGCATTCATCGCAAGAACGCCTATATCCGCCCCTGTCACCTTAACGCTTCCTTTGCCCATATTAAGGCGCACCTCATTTTCCGAGAGCTCCAGAATTCCCTTGTGATTTTCGATATATACCTCGCGGTTTCCCGTCATTTCAATGTGCATAAGTCCGCCGCGCACGTCGGCAGGAAGATCAAACAAATCCGCTGCGCGTACAATAAAGCTTTGCTTTGACATAACAAAAACACCTCTTTCATTTAATTTTATTAAACGGACAGATGTTATATGTTTAAAACTTTTATTACATATTTTACTTGCTTTTTTTATATTATAGAGGTATAATATATAGGCTTGTAAAGAGATTATAGGGAGGGACGTTTTTTGCGCTCTTTTTTAGACAGCATAAATCTTCTGTTATTTATCTTTTTCACCGTTCTTTATTCTTATCAGCTTGTTTATGTTTTTGTTTCGCTGTTTGGAAAACAAAAAAAATTCACAGCCGATAAAAACCACAAATATGCAGTTCTCATTGCAGCGAGAAACGAAAGAACGGTTATCTCCCAGCTTATCGAAAGCATAAAAAAGCAAAAATACCCGTGTGAGCTTTGCGATATTTACGTTATCGCCGACAACTGCACCGACGACACTGCCGAGATTGCAAAAGGGGCGGGTGCCACGGTTTTCTGCAGAGAAAGCAAAACCCACATCGGCAAGGGTTACGCACTTAACTTCGGTTTTAAAAAGCTTGTTGAAGCCGGAAAGTTTTCGCAGTATGACGGTTTCTTCGTTTTTGATGCAGATAATCTTCTTGATGAAAACTATATTTCGGAAATGAACAAGGTTTTCTCTTCCGGATATAAAATTGTAACAAGCTACCGCAATTCAAAAAACTACGATACAAACTGGATTTCCGCAGGTTCCTCGCTCTGGTTCCTTCGTGAGGCAAAATACATTAATTCATCGCGTATGATCCTCGGTACGAGCTGTGCAATTTCCGGCACAGGTTTTCTCGTTTCCCGCGAGATCATTGAGAAAAACCGCGGTTGGCAGTATTATCTTCTCACCGAGGATATTGAATTTTCAATCGACAGCGTTATCAAAAACGAAAAAATCGGCTATGCGGCAGATGCAATGCTCTATGACGAACAGCCATACACCTTCCGCGATTCATGGAATCAGCGCATTCGCTGGGCAAAAGGCTTTTTCCAGGTCTTTGTAGCATATGGCGGCAAACTCTTCAAGTCCATTTTCAAAAATCGGAGCTTTGCATCTTACGACATGCTTATGACAATAATGCCCGCAATGATGCTTACGCTTATCGGTGCCGTGATAAATGCGTCCGTTGCGGTATATGCAATGTTCAATCTTCCGGAAATGAAGCTTATTGCCATAACAGCGGCAATAGCATTATTTATGACTCTGTTTAACTTCTATGCTATTCTGTATTTCTTCGGACTTATCACCACAATAACTGAGTGGCATAAGATAAACGCAAGTGCCGGGAAGAAGATTCTCTACACTTTCACCTTCCCGATATTCATTTTTACGTATATCCCGATTTCCATTGCGGCGCTGTTCAAAAAAATTGAATGGAAGCCTATACGCCACAGCATAGCAAAAAACATTGAAGAATTCCAGAAATAACACACAGGCAGAAGCAAAACGCTTCTGCCTGATTTTCTTTATAATGCTATTTTCCCGAACATATCTTTTGCATAATCTGATATATCTCCGGGGTGTAGCATATCATATTTTGCTTTTACGCTTGCAAAATATCCTGCTATAAGATCTTTATCAATAATTCGGTTCTCTATTTCATCACTTTTTAAACCTTTTCGCGTTTCAATCCACGGTAACTCGCTATGCGTGAATCGCTCCAGTACTTTACCGCTATAACATCCAAATCCTGCAACAACATTATCTATAACAGCTTTTTCATCATAAGAAAAAGCAAACTCAGTCGCTCCCGGTATATGTTCGCTAAAGTTGTATCCTGAATATTTTTTATATATTCGTGGATACACCGGTCCGTGCACCCAAGCTTCGCATTCATCCGCAAAGATAAAAGTCCCATAAAATGCCTGATAGAATGACTGGACATAATATAACATTTTTTGCAAAGCAAGATGCGTGATATCCTCACACTCGTTCAGCAGATATGCTACGACTTCGTCTATCTTTGTTGTTTTTCCTGTTATATATTCTTTTGCAGCTTTCAAACTTTTCTCATAAGTCGTATTACTGCTTAAGCTGTCTTTATGTTCTTCGAGAAGTTGAATGTAATAATCAGGCTCATCATAAAGTCGCAAAAGGATATCCGAATACTGCTTTGATGGAATATCCCCATCAAAAAAGCGACTGAATGTATTTTCTCCCCACCCCAGCAGAAGAGAAAGAGGCCTTTTGCCAATTCTGTATCTGGATGCAATTTCACGAACCTTTTCGAGTGAAATGATGCCGTTAGACTCTCTGTACTTTTCATATATTCTTTTCAAATTTTCTTCCACAACTTTATCAACATACAGTTCTGCACCACAGTTATCACATATTGCTGTTTTCTCGATAAATTCATAATCTTTTCCTTTTAATTGCTGAACCGCCGGACGCTCTGTAAGCTTAAACATCACCTGTTGTCTGCATTCCGGGCAAAACATTTTATTCATAATTGCATCTCCTTTCCGAAACTATCTAAACAAATAATTTATATCATAATTTCGCTTATGAAATGATACTACAATTATCCGTTCATTGTTTTCCAATATATTAATCTTAACATAAACATCTACAATAGCTTCTTCATCAGTTACATCACGCAACAAAACCTGTGGAGCGAACACATATAAAATCTCATAACTGAAGGCTGGATGTTCGTTTTGTACAGAATAACAAAAATCCTCGGCAGACATATCCAAAAGAATTTTCTTTTGCTTTTCCTTTGTTATAGTATACTCCGCAACAAAATCAATGTTTTCTTTTCTGTTTAAATTCAACGAAATCGAGTACATATTGTTATTCACGCATTCGTGAATGATGTCAACTATTTCTTCTATGTCTTCTTTGGTGTAATTTGTGTCATACTTATTATCCATCCCTATCACCTCACATATACATTATACACCTTTTTTCATTAAAGTCAACAAGAAATGCACTAATTAGTGCATTTCCATCACAAGGGAGTTTAAATAATAATGCCACAAGAGGAAGTCAAACATATCCCCCTTATGGCATTATATTATCTACAGCTTTCTCAAACCAATTTTTATCATCATCCGCTTTTTCATTGCCTATCCAGTCACTTTAACTTTTTCCATTCCGACGTATTGGGACATAATCCAGTACATCGCCTGCTCGCGGTCAAGCTCGTGGCCGCCATCGAAGATATCGAGGAACACGCGGCTTTTGGGATATTTTTTCATAAGCGCATTGAAAAAATCAATACTCTGCGTAACCGGAACGGACGGGTCAAATTTACCGTGGCATATTTTGAGATTTGCTGTTGCAATCTTGTCCATATACGTCACGGGAGAGCGTTTAAGCATTTCTTCTTCGCTGTTGCTGCAGCAGGCAAGAATATGCTCTGTATACCTCGGGTTTTCGTTCACCCATTTTGTGAGGTCCGTTATCGGAACATATGCACACATACACTTAAAAAGCTCCGGGCAATACCCCGCCATAAGAAGTGTCATATGCCCTCCGCCGCTGTTACCGAGAAGAAATACGCTATCCGAATCTATATCCTCGTTTTCCTTTATGTATTCAACGGCATCCTTGATGTCCTGCTTTGCAAGAAGCGAGCCGCACGCATCTGTTTTGTGCTCATTTGATACAAGGTTTGCGCCGCGGAACTCTGGAAGAAGCAGATTGAAATCATACTTTTCCGCATACGGAACCATACCCAGCTGATTGAATCGGTCATAGCTCCATGTATGAAGTACAACAAGAAGCGGTCTTCCTTTGTTCGGCGACTTATAGAACAGCGACGGCTGCATAGTTCCGTCAATGCTTGATTTTACAAAAATTTCTGTCTGCTGCATTTTTAATTTCCTCTTTTATTTATTGACCACATTTATTGGGTTGCCGGATGCAAATGCCGCCAAATTTTCCGCCACACGGTCGATAAGGCGCACGCGTGTCTCAAACGGCGCCCATGCAATATGCGGAGTGATAAGGCAATTTTTCGCAGATTTGAGCGGATTGTCCGATGTCATCGGCTCAACGGTGAGAACATCGAGCCCCGCACCGGCAATCTGACCGCGATTAAGTGCCCCGGCAAGTGCCTCTTCATCAATTGCACCGCCGCGAGAGGTGTTTATCAGAAATGCTGTCTTTTTCATAAGCGACAGCGTTTTTTCGTTGACCATTTTTTCCGTCTCGGGAGTGAGCGGAGCATGGAGAGTTAGAAAATCCGAACGCGCAAAAAGCTCATCACGCGCAACCACCTCCGCATCCGTCACTTTTTCCGGCGAGCGCGTGTTTACGATGATATTCATACCAAACGCACGACCGATTTTTGCAACCTCACGCCCGATGCTTCCGTACCCGAAAATCCCGAGCGTTTTCCCCGAAAGCTCAATGAGCGGGAACGGGAAGTACGAAAATGTGTGTGATTTTATCCAACCGTCGTTGCGGGTGGACTCGGTATATTCACACGTGCTTCCCGCAAGGGCAAGGATAAATGCAAAGGTGTGCTGTGCAACAGACTGTGTTGAATACCCCGGAACATTGCACACCGCAATACCTCGCTCACGTGCATATGCGATATCTATATTGTTATATCCCGTTGCAAAAAGACCGATGTATTTAAGCTTCGGGCATTTCTCTATCACGTCGCGGCTCAATACCGCCTTATTGCATATAACGGCATCCGCATCGCCGATGGCATCCGCCAGCTTTTCATGCGCCATTGCATCATACGCCGTAACCTCACCGAGCGCCTCAATCGGCGCAAATGACAAATCTCCGTTAGTGACAGTGTTTTTATCAAGAATTACAATTTTCATAGTGTTTTCCCCTCATCAAAACGGTATTACATCCGGCACTTCTTCTTTTTCCTCAATCTCCACAAGCCCGTCGGGAGTTTCGACCATATCGTGGCGATTCAGCAAAAATCTTCTTACTGCAAAGAGAACTGCAATAGCCACTACCGTTATGAGATTTTCAAGCGGCGCGGCATGTCCTACAATAAGCTGACGCGCAAGCGCGAAGGCAAGCACCTCAATAACCGTTTCCGGAGTGTGCTTACAGAGCATTTTTATAAGCTCGGCACCGATTGCAAGAATTATTGCATCGTCCAGCACTGTGACAAGAGCCGCAGCCCCCTTTGAATACAGGGACATATCAAACATATCAACAACAAGCCGAACGGCAAAAATAAGTATCGCCACTCCGACTATTACCGATATAAGCAGCTCAAATAAATAGCTTACCTCAAACATCTTATCCTGAAGCTTTTTTCTCATATTCATCTTCCTTTCCTATCTTGCAACATCGTCGGTTTTTGCTCCGGTTACGGAAAGCAAATCAGACGGCGCAAGCTCCACCTGATAGCCTATTTTCCCTGCGCTGAACACCATTCTTTCAAGAGACAGGCACGCGCTGTCAACCACCGTTACATACTGTTTTTTCATTCCTATCGGCGAGCACCCTCCACGTATATAACCGGTCACCTTATTGATATCCTTTACGGCAATCATCTCAACCGCCTTTTCACCGACCGCACGCGCGCACGCCTTTAAGTCAAGCTCACGATTAACCGGCACAACAAAAACATAGTGATTTTTCGACGGAGCAACGGTAACAAGCGTTTTAAAAACGCAGTTTTCATCCACACCGATTTTTCGTGCAACGGACTGACCGTCAAAATCCCCGCCGCTCTCATATGTATAAACCTTGTAGTTTACCTTAGCGGAATCAAGTATCCGCATTGCATTCGTTTTGAAATTCGCCACGTTCCAAGCCTCTTTTCTTATAGACAGTCTTTCACAAACTCATTATTCTGCAACACATATGTATACCTAAAGCCTATGTCGCGCAACAAAGCTTTTGCTTCCGGGAACGCGAAGTCAAGCGTGTCTGCGCTATGGCTGTCTGACGATAGCACGATACCCGCATCAAGCTTCAAAAGCGTATAAAGAAGCTCCTGCTGCGGATACGGAGTTTTTCGGTATCCGCGCGAAATTGCACCGGTGTTTACCTCAAAAAGAGAGCCCGCCTGCGCCGCTTTTTTTATATATCCGGTTGCAAGCTTTATATATTCTGCATTGTTGAGAAAGAGCATCGGCTCTGCCTCATCAAACTTTGTTATAAGGTCAAAATGACCTATAATATCCGGCTTGCGGCTCAATATGTACTTACAAAACGATGAATAATATGCCTCAGCAAGCTTCAGCACATCCCCGTCGAATGCCGAAACGCACTCTTTCATACATTCGATGCTTGAATCAACCGGATAATACCTTCCGTCCTTGCAGATATAATGACACGAGCCGATTATGTAGTCAAATTTATCTCTGTCCGTAAGGCAAAAAGCATCTTCTTCAATGCCGAGATATGTGCAGATGTCCTTCTTATACTTTTCGCGGAGGGCTTTTATTTCACGAATATATCCGTCTGTATCCTTCATACAGTATGAGGGATCAAAATCCGTATATCCGTGCCCGGAAAAGCCGATTGAATCAAATCCGTGCTTTATTGCAGAAAGAACAATATCTTCCGGATTATTCTTTCCATCACAGTAGGTTGTGTGAGTGTGTAAATTAGATTTCATATTCTTATCCCAATGTGCGGATAACGTATGCCGCAATAATCTTCGTGTACTCCACGAGCTTATCGCACTCTATATATTCGTTGGGCTGATGTGCACCGCCCTTTTGGCTGAAATCACGCCCTGCGCCGAATGCAAATGCACGGCTGCTTCCGTATTTTGAAATAACGGAAAGGTCGGAAAGGCACGAGCCGCAAACTATCGGTTCAATACCGCGCACATCTCGCGATGCCTCAAGCATATTCTTAATATCCTCACTGTCCGGCTCAGTATGTACATAGTGGAAAAATCTGGTTTCGGGCACAAAACCGTCTCCGACAATGCCGAGCGGAGCAAGGCGCTCTGTCAGGATAGCTTCAATTTCGTGAAGCTCGGCATAAATTTCGTCTTTAGTCTTGTCTGTATAAAACACAAAGTGAACCTCACCCTTACCGAGGTCTGCACCGTGATTTCCCGCGCGGACGCCCATATAACGCAGAGATGTCTGCGGAATAATTGTTCCCGCATAATACGGGTTGGCTTCAAGCTCTTTTTTGCGTGCATCCGCAAATGTTTCAACCACTTCAAGCACTGTTGGAAGTGCCTTTGCCGCAGCAAGAGCGCTGTCAACAGTGTCCTTTGTATGGAACAGATATTTCAGCTCTCCGCCGCCGGAGCCGCAGTGCCATATCTGATCTCTGCCGTCCATGCTTACAATGCGCTTACACGGATATTTCATAACAGCCGCCATTGCACCGTGTGAGCCGCCGCGTTCTTCATCGCAGTATCCGGCGAAGAGCAAATTCTTCTTCGGAACAAAGCCCTCTTCCTTTAAGAGCTTTATTATAAAAAGAGCTGCCGCAATTGCATATTTATCATCACCTGCGCCTCTGCCGAAAATCTTGCCGTCACGTACCTCTCCCGAAAGAGGATCCATCTCCCAGTTTTCAAGGTCACCTATAACAACAGTGTCTGTGTGCGCCATAAGCATAAGCTCATCAACGTTTTCTTCGCCCTGCCAGCGCGCAACGACATTCGGACGGTTTTCAAGATTATGCCCCGCAATATAATCCGGATGCTCGGAAAAACCCGGAAGTTCCATCGGAGAATAAACATCGCTTTCCAACCCAAGCTCACGGCAAAGCTTATCGATATACTTCGCACATTCCTCTTCATTTCCGCCGGTGCTGAAATTCTCGGAATTTATTCTGACAAGGCTGCCAAGAAGCTCAAAAAGCTCCTCTTTTCTTTCTTCAATCAAACTGCAAATACGCTTTGTGTCCATCATTATCTCTCCTTGAATTCTATTATTTAAATTATAGCACAAACACCTCTGATAATCAAGCTTTGGCGTTGCAGCAGAACTTGTAAATTTATGCA
>JAFQVE010000224.1 GCA_017408185.1 Oscillospiraceae bacterium
CCGTAAAACTTATTCAGTTTTGAAACCGAAATATCAATCATTTGTTTTTTCTCTCTTTATAAGCTTTGCCGAAATAATTCCGCTTACTACTGCAACCATACCACCCTCGCACAGCTTCGGCAGATTTTTCGTTTCATAATTGTTCTGGCTTACCGCAACGTCAAGATCCCCCATATCTGTTTTCAGCACAAGGTGCAGAAATTCCCCCACAGGAGTTTTATCCGCTATCATAAAGCGGACATCTCCACCTTTTATCTCTGCGGCAATACGGGTCATAAGAATATCTGTTGTGCACTCTTCACCCTCGACCTGCATCATCCGCATATATACCCCCACAGGAGTGAGCACACCGATTACTGTATTCTCATCAGAAAGCGCACCCCGCATATTTTCTTTGCTTTCAAAAAAGGCAATTGAATGAGGAATCATAGACACCTGAAAATCATATTCATTTCCCGCCGTGAGATTCTGTGCCGCGAGATGTCCCATAACGCGCGCGCAAATGCCTTTTCCGTTATCGGGATTTTTAAGAAAAGCCTTACAGTCAAGCATATCATCGCGTTCGGCGGAAAATTCCTGTGAAAACTCAAGATTCCAGACCGTTGTTCCGTTGAAATGCGGATCGATGTTAAGAAGGCTTACGCTCTTGGTGTTGTGATCAAGTGCTACCCTTTCCCACACCTCTGCTCCGCTTTTGTCACTCCATACGGCATATGCACCGTTCTCAACCGGAAGAATACTCCCTGAATTGAGCACAAAATCTGCAAGGCGGTATGCACCGTCTTCATTTTCGATATTGAATCCTATATTTTCAAAAACCGTCGCCATAGCTGTTTCCTCCGTACAGTTTTACATTCATAAAGAATATTTTACCATATGTAAACTCAAATTTCCAGTGTTTTATATCAAGATATCAAAATTTATGCGCTTTGAAATCCGAAATAGGAAAGAAGCCCGCGATATATGGCATCCGCAAACTCATATCTGTCCTCATCAAGCTTTTCGGCATCGTCTTCATTTGTTATATACGCAAGTTCTAAAAGCACAGCCGGCATCTGCGTTCTTCGCAAAACATACAGCGACGGACGCACAAACACTCCGTTGCGCTTTGTATCAAGACGCTCCGTTATTGAATCGAGGAGATTTTCCGCAAGCGCCTGCGCCTGACCGCCCGAGCGGAAAATATACATTTCCGTTCCGTTTACATCAGGGTTCGTATTTGCATTAACATGGATGCTGAGAAAATAATCCGCGCCCCAGCTGTTTGCGTCATTCACACGCGCCGCAAGGCTTTCTGCATTTGTCGAGCCAAGCGTTGTGTCCTCGGTCGGGCGGGAAACGCGCGCTTCAAAACGGGGGTCCTGCGACAGAATATCACGCAGGTATATTCCCACATCGTATGTTATGTCCTGCTCGCGGAGCCCGAAGCCTTCCGCCCCCGCATTCACCCCCTGTGGGTTATGCCCCTGGTCGATATAGATTTTTATAGCCATAATAAACGCCTCCTTTATATTGCACTATACGGAGTTTTTTCAAAAAAGTTTCCTGATTTTTAAAAAAAGGACACGCAAGGTGAAAATAGGTCAAAAAATACCCGTGATTGTGCATTGACTTTAAAAGCTTTTATGATATAATTAGTAAAAACACTTTAAGAGGTGAAAGCTATGCGCGAATACAGATTATTTGATACCTTCCCTGCAACAAAATGGCTCGAAAGTGTACCTGTAGGAAATGGCAGAATGGGCGGCACGCTTATGTGCGGTGTTTCAGAGGAGGTTATGATTTTAAACGAAGAAACCGTCTGGTCATCACAGCCCGGAGGCGAGGCGAACCCTGAAATGTCCGCAAAGCTTGAGACTATAAAGCAGCTTTTCCGCGAAGGAAAGCCCGCAGAAGCAGACAAGCTTGCAAACACTCTCCTCTCCGACTGTTTCACAAGAATCCGCTCTTACGAAACAGCAGGTCAGCTCAAAATTTCTCTTCACGAAAGCGACCATTGCCGTGATTACCGTCATGAACTCGACCTTATGCGCGGTATAGCAAAGGTTGAATATACGCATCGCGGAACACATTATGTCCGTGAATGCTTCTCATCATACCCCGACAACGTTATCGTCTATCACGTCACAAGTGACGGGGATGCCCTTGATGCGGAAATCGGCTATGACCGCGAGCACACGCTTTCCAAAAAGGCTGACGGAAATGAGCTTTGCATTATTGCTCGCACAATCTGCGGCAACCACAAGTTCTGCGTTAAAATCCGCGTTATAACAGACGGCACGGTAACCGCAAATAGCGGAAGTCTTTTCGTTTCTGACACGAATGAATTTACCGTTCTTGTAAACATCGCCACGGAATTCCGCCACGGTCAAGGCTTTGAAGATGCGGTTATCTTCCCTTCAAACACGGATTACAACGCATTGCGTCTCCACCACGA
>JAFQVE010000225.1 GCA_017408185.1 Oscillospiraceae bacterium
GATGTAAACACTGCAAGCGGAGCAGGCGTAATCTGTGCAACACCTGAAGTGTTGCCGGATGGAGTGATCAACTGCGAAACCGCCGGTGCTACAGTTAAGTATACGATCGACGGGTCGGACCCGAGATATTCTGCCACGGCAAAAATCGGAACAGAGGTCTGGAACGTTGCAGACGGCACGGTTGTTCGTGCGTATGCGTATAAAGACGGTGCATTTCCGTCTGAGGTTGCGGAAGGCAAGATAGAATAAGACACGTCAAGTGCGGAGCGGGGGACATCTCTGCCCCGCATTTTGTGTATAGGGAGGAGATTTATTTAAAATGAAAGCATATGATATATATAAAAGAACCCTTGCGATCATGCTTGAAAACGAGGGCGAGGACAAAATGTTTTACGATAAATTCACGGAGATACTGAACCTGCTCATCTGTGAGGCGTTGCCGTATGAAAACTCTGTCAGGGCAAGCCGCGGAGATAAAGAGCTTGAGGCTCCGCTCACCGTGGAGAGTATGGAGGACGATGTGGATATGTCTTATGCCATCTGCGGAGTCGCACTGCCATACGGAGTTGCATCGTATTTTTGTATGGACGACGGCGAGCTGTATAATGCGGAAATGTACCGCGAGAAATATACAAGTGCGCTTATTGCCGCCGCAAAGTCACGTGCGGTTGATATAATTGACGTATACGGAGGTGAAGAGATATGACGGAAAGTATGATAAGCGAAACCTTTTTGTCGCTTGTGACAGCGGATTTGTACATAGTTATTGCCGCGGTTTACGGCGTGTGCTTTGCGCTTAAAAAGGCAAAGTTTTTTGACGACAGATTCATCCCGCTTGCGGCGATTATCCTCGGCGTGGGGTTCGAGCTTCTTAATTTCGCATATACCGGCGGTGTTGTCACGGAGTTTATGCTTCGCGGAATAATCTGCGGTATGGCGGCAGTGTATGTTGCAAATATTGTAAAGCAGATAGGAGATAACGGCATATGACATCAAACGTGTTTAAAGGCGGGAAAATGTATTCCGTGCCGATGAATGACATTGAGCACATAGGATACTTTGGCGCGAAAAACGGGAACGAGGAAGTGAAAAGTGCATACGCACGGATAACCAAGCTCCGCGGGCGGGCGCCGGACTTTCTTTTCAATGCCGAGCTGTTTGATTTCGAAACGCGTAAGGCGGCAAGCGATGTTGTCAGCGGCGGAGTGATACATCGCCTTACCGAAGGCTATGGCATCGCTTTTCCGGATAATAAAACGGCAGTCTTTTCATATAAGAATAACGTCGGTGCCGCGGATTATATCGGTGCATACCCCGTGCTTGTCCGCAACGGAAAAGAGGAAACCGCTGTTCCTGCCGGAATTTCCGGACGTCGCGGCAGAACGGCGATAGGTGTGTCGGAGAGCACGCTTTTCATCGCGCTTCTTCCTGATAGCGGAGGCGCAACTCCGGCGGAGCTTCGCCGTGCGTTTGTGTCGTTTGGTGCAGTGAATGCAATAAATCTTGACGGCGGAGGCAGCACGCAGTTTTACGCGCCGCTCGGCAATCATTTTTCCGGCAGACGCGTCCGCGGTTTTATCGGAGTGTGGATTCGCGGCGGGGATATCCGCTATGTAAAGGTGAGAACATCGCTCAATGTGCGCTCGGGTGCGGGCATATTGAATAAACGCGTCGGAAAGCTGTATAACGGCGATGCGGTAACTGTGCTTGAGGAAAAGAACGGCTGGGCACGAATTGCGGCAGGCTGGGTGTCTGCAAAATATCTTGTAAAAAAACGATAGGAAGGGGAGGTGAAAGGATGTGGAATACGTAACGTGTGAGACGTGCGCAAACCACCGCGGAGAGATAAATGAGCGGTTGAACCACGGCGATGTTCGCTTTGAGCGGCTTGAAACCAAGCTTGATACGCTGATTTCCACAAACCGCCTCATTGCCGGCTCGGTAATAGGCGGCGTGGTGACGATTATTGCAACGCTTCTCCTGCGAGGAATATAGACGGGGTACAAAATGGAGCTTGTAAAGGGAAAATC